>RGAU01000037.1 GCA_009919975.1 Gammaproteobacteria bacterium | reverse complement strand
CCCCGTGTCCGGGTCGATGCCGAACTGCACGTTCGATCCCCCGGTCTCCACCCCGATCTCCCGCAGCACGGCTAGGGAGGCATTCCGAAGAATTTGGTATTCCCGATCCGTAAGGGTTTGCGCCGGGGCCACGGTGATGGAGTCCCCGGTGTGCACGCCCATGGGATCCACGTTCTCGATGGTGCACACGATGATGCAGTTGTCGTTTCGATCCCGCACCACTTCGAGCTCATACTCCTTCCAGCCGATGAGGGACTCATCGATGAGGAGCTCCTTGGTAGGGGACAAATCCAGACCGCGCTTACAGATCTCTTCGAATTCTTCCGCGTTGTAGGCGATCCCACCCCCGGAACCGCCTAGGGTGAAGGAAGGGCGGATGATGCAGGGATAACCCATGGCGGCCTGCACCTGAAAGGCCTCTTCCATGGAATGGGCAATGCCCGAGCGCGGCGTTTCTAAGCCGATGGACTTCATCGCCTTATCGAAGAGTTCCCGATCCTCGGCTTTATCGATCGCATCCCGGCTGGCGCCAATGAGCTCCGTGCCGAAGCGCTCAAGCACCCCTTCCCGGGCCAGATCGAGGGCGCAATTGAGCGCCGTTTGCCCGCCCATGGTGGGCAGGAGCGCGTCCGGGCGCTCCCGCTCGATGACCTTAGCCACCGTCGGCCAGTCCACGGGCTCGATATAGGTGGCATCGGCCATGGAAGGGTCGGTCATGATGGTAGCCGGGTTGGAGTTCACCAGGATAACCCGGTATCCCTCTTCCCGGAGCGCCTTGCAGGCCTGGGCCCCGGAGTAATCGAATTCGCAGGCCTGGCCGATCACGATCGGACCGGCGCCGAGGACCAGAATGCTCTTGATGTCGGTACGCTTTGGCATGGTCCTAGGCTCCCTTTACCCGGCGCGCTTCGGTCATGAGCGCGAGGCCCTGGAGTGTCCCGTCAAAGAGAGACAGATGGGTCGCCTCAAGGTGCGGCGGCAGGGAATCGAGATCCACGGCGAAGCCGTGGTTCTGGCTGGTGATCATGACCCGGCCCGTTTGCAGATCTTTCACGGGATGGTTAGCCCCGTGGTGTCCGAGCCTCATCTTCAACGTTTGCGCGCCACTGGCCAGGGCCAGTAGCTGGTGGCCCAGGCAGATGCCAAAGAGCGGCATTTTCACGGCCAGGAATTGGCGAATGGCCTCGATGGCGTAGGTGCAGGGCTCCGGATCCCCGGGTCCGTTGGACAGAAAGACACCGTCAGGATTCATGGCGAGCACGGCGTCGGCGGGGGTTTGGGCCGGCACCACGGTGACATCGCAGCCCCGGTCCACCAATAATCGCAGGATGTTGCGCTTCACCCCAAAATCGTAGGCCACCACCTTGAAGGGGCGCTCGTCACCGCTGTGATCAGCGAGCCCCTTCCCCAGGCGCCAGATGCCTTGGGTCCAGCTTTCCTGGGCCGTCCGGCTCACGACCTTTGCTAAATCAGCGCCCTTTAGACCGGGAAACGCCCGAGCCTGGGCAATGGCCGCACCGCTGTCGCGGGCCCCCTCCCCCGCCACAATAACGCCGGAAAGCGCGCCCTGCTCTCGAATATGACGCGTGAGGCGACGGGTATCGACATCGGCGATGGCCACCACGCCTTGGCGCAGGAGGAAAGCTTCAAGGCTTTCCTCAGCGCGGAAGTTCGATACGCGGCGCGTGCCTTGACGAATCACTAGCCCCGCCGCCCAGACGCGATCGGATTCGCTGTCCTCCGCGTTGCAGCCCGTGTTGCCGATCTGGGGATAGGTGAGGGTCACAATTTGCTGGGCATAGGAGGGATCGGTGAGGATCTCCTGGTACCCCGTCATGGCGGTGTTAAATACTACTTCTCCAGCGGAGACCCCTTCGGCGCCAAGGGAAATTCCCGGAAAGAGGCTGCCGTCTTCGAGGGCGAGGAGGGCTGGCTGAGTCACATGCGTCCCCTTTTTTTGTGTTTCACCCCTGGCGCGCGCGCTCCTTCGCCTCCGCAGCCGCCGTTGGCGTTGCGGTTAGCGCGTCTTACGCTGGGTGAAGAGATTTAGGGTGATGCAGAGACGGCCCGGCGTGAGGTTGAAAAAAAGCGGGGGGAATTGCTTCCGCCCCGCTCTTATCGGGCCCACGCACAGGGTTGGCCGCTTGATCTGGTCATCCCCGGAATGATACCCGCTCACAATGCGCTTTGTCCAACGCAAAGCCCTGACGCGCAGGTCTTAGGGCGCCGTCGCCGGGCCCCCACGGGCCGCTAAAACATGATCCATGGTGTAGGTTCCCGGGGCCTGGCCCTGAAGGAACCTCGCTGCCGCCAGGGCGCCCCGGGCAAAGAGGACTCGATCTTCGGCCTGATGCCGCAGCTCCAAGCGTTCCCCCGGGCCTGCGAAGGTGAGGGTGTGGTCCCCGATCACCTCGCCGACGCGCTGGGAGACGATGGGCACGGACCGCCCCGCCCCCTCCAGGGCATCGGCGAGCGCGCGCGCGGTCCCGGAGGGCGCATCCCGCTTATGGCGGTGATGGACATCCAGGATTGCCCCGTCGAATTCGGGCCCAAGGGCCTGCCCGGCCACCTGCGCCAGGCGTTTCAAAAGGGCGATTCCAAGACTGAAATTCGGGGCCAGGAGCACGGGGATCTGGTCCGCCGCCGCAGCGAGGGCCGCCTCCGCGGGAGAATCGAGGCCGGTCACCCCCACCACAAGGGGCCAGCCCTCCGCCGCCGCCTGCCGAGCATGATCGGGAAGCGACTCCACCCGGGACAGCTCTAGCACCACCGCCCCCGCTGGCATGGAGGTCGGTTCAAGGACCTCTCGGTAGCACAAGGCCCCCTCGGGCTCCACGGGACTCCCAAGCAGACCGCTTCGGGCCGAAACCGTCGCCCCGACAACAGACCAGCCCGGAGATCCAAGGGCCAGCTGCAGAACCGCCGCGCCAAGGCGCCCCGCCGCGCCATGAATCGCCAGGGGAAGAGGGGAAGCATCATTCATCGGCTGATTCCTCTGCGGCCCCGGAGGGTCGATGATTTTCTCCGCAGGCGGCCACGAGGGACCGTAACAGATCTGGGGATTGTTGCACGCGGGCGAGCAAAAGGGCGCCCTCCACCATCGCTAAGCACTCCAGGGCCCGCGCCTCCGCGGCCGCGGGGGCGTCCCCAGCCTCCAAAAAGAGCTCAGCGAAGACGGCTCGCCAGCTGAGAAATGCCGCCTGCCCCGCCGCCTGAAGGCGAGGCTCCTCGCTGGCCGTCTCCAACATCACCGTGGCCAGAGGGCAGCCGTCGCGAAAGTTAGACGCGGCCATCCAGTCCCCTAGCGCCTCCCCGTAGGCTCGAAAGAAGGCCTCGGGAGCAGGATTGCGCGCCGCTAAGCGAAGCAGGTGACGCCGGACCGCCGCGCCGCTGGCCTCCACCGCCGCGGCAGCGAGGGCCACCTTGCCGTCGGGAAAGTGGTGATAAAGCGAGCCCCGGGGTGCGCCGCTTAGAGCCAGCACGTCCGCTACGGCCATGGCGCGAAAACCTCGCTGTCGGAGCAGGTCCTGCGCCGCTCGAAGCAAGGCGCTGCGATGCTGTGTTTTTCTGCCCAATTTTATAAACCGACCGGTCTTTTATATAAGACTATCGTGCTCTCGGGCATAAAAAAAGCGGCCTTACGGCCGCTTTACGGGGAGGCTCAGGAAGCCTTGGCCGCCAACGGGGCTTTAGGACGCCAGATCGCCGAAGAAGTCCTTCACACTCGCGAACCAGCTTTTCTCCTTTGGCGCATGCTCGCCCCCCTTCAGCGTGCCCCGGAGCTCTTCGAGAAGCGCTTTTTGCTCGCCGGTGAGCTTCACCGGCGTCTCCACCACCACCCGGCACAGAAGATCACCGACCTCGCCGCCGCGCACGGGCTTAACGCCCTTCCCGCGCAGACGAAAGGCTCGGCCGGTCTGTGTCTCCGGTGGAATCTTCAGCTTCACCCGCCCATCCAGCGTGGGCACCTCAAGCTCACCCCCCAGAGCCGCATCGGGGAAGCTGATGGGGACTTCGCAAAACAGGTGCCGGCCATCGCGCTTGAAGAGCGCGTGCTCACGAACCATCACCTGGACATAAAGATCGCCGGAGGGCCCGCCATTGGGACCGGCCTCCCCTTCTCCGGTCAGGCGGATACGATCGCCGCTATCCACCCCCGGCGGGATTTTCACCGAGAGGGTTTTCGCCTCTTCCTGAACTCCCCGGCCGCCGCAGCGCCGACAGGGGTCGCTAATCATCTTGCCCGTGCCTCGGCACCGGGGGCAGGTTTGCTGAAGGCTGAAGAAGCCCTGAGCTACGCGGATCTGGCCGGCACCTTTGCAGTCCGAGCACGTTTCCGGACTCGACCCCTTGGCCGCCCCAGAGCCGCTGCAGTCGCCACACTGCACTAGGGTTGGCACCTTGATGGTGACGGAGTCGCCGCGCACCGCTTGTTCAAGGTCCAGTTCGAGGTTGTATTGAAGATCGGCACCGCGATGCACGCGTGCACCGCCCCGGCCACCCCCACCACCACCGAAAATGTCACCAAAGACGTCGGCGAACACATCGGAGAAGCTTGAAGCACCGCCGAAGCCGCCCATGCCCCCCTGCCCGCCAACGGCGTCGTGGCCAAAGCGGTCGTAGGCCTCCCGCTGCTCGCCATCGGAGAGCACTTCGTAAGCCTCGCTGGCCTCCTTAAACTTCTCCTCCGCAGCATCATCCCCGGGGTTCCGATCGGGGTGATACTTCATCGCCAGGCGGCGATAGGCCTTCTTAATATCCGCTTCGGAAGCATCACGGGAGACCCCAAGCACTTCGTAGTAATCACGTTTCGCCACGGGCGATCTCCAGAAAAATCAGAGGCGCCGGCCCCCACGAGGGGGCGCTGGCGCCAGGGTCTTACGGTCGGCCAGGGAAAGCCGACGTGAGTACTTACTTTTTCTCTTCGTCCTTCACTTCCTCGAACTCAGCGTCAACGGTGTTGTCGTCGTTCTCGGGAGCGCCATCCCCAGCATCCCCGCCCGGGGCTGCGCCGGCGTCGGCGTAGAGCTTCTGGGCAAGGCCCGCGGACGCCTCGGAAAGGGCATTCATCTTCGCCTCGATGGCGTCGCTGTCATCGCTCTTAAGGGCCTCATCGAGCCCATCAATAGCGCTCTGCACCTTCTGCCGTTCCTCCTCGTCCACCTTATCCCCTGCTTCCGCCAGCGTCTTCTTAGTGGCGTGGAGAAGACCATCGGCTTGGTTACGCAGGTTCACCCGCGCCTCAAACTTCTGATCTTCCTCGGCGTTGGACTCAGCGTCCCGCACCATGGCTTCCACTTCCTCGTCGGAAAGCCCGGAGGAGGCCTTGATCACGATGGACTGCTCCTTACCCGTGGCCTTGTCCTTCGCAGACACGTTCAGGATGCCGTTGGCATCGATATCAAAGGCCACCTCGATCTGGGGCATGCCCCGGGGCGCCGGTGGAATGTCGCTCAGGTCGAAGCGACCAAGAGACTTATTCTGGGAAGCCTGCTTGCGCTCCCCCTGAAGCACGTGGATGGTCACTGCGGTTTGATTATCGTCCGCCGTAGAGAAGGTTTGGGTCTTCTTCGTGGGGATGGTGGTGTTCTTCTCGATGAGGGGGCTCATCACGCCACCCAGGGTTTCGATGCCCAGGGACAGCGGCGTCACGTCGAGAAGGAGCACGTCCTTCACGTCCCCGGCCAGCACCGCGCCCTGAATGGCGGCGCCGAGGGCCACGGCCTCATCGGGGTTCACGTCCCGGCGCGGCTCCTTGCCGAAGAAGGCCTTCACCCGCTCCTGCACGAGAGGCATACGGGTTTGCCCGCCCACAAGAATCACATCGTCGATTTCAGAGACGCCCAGCCCCGCATCGGAAAGGGCCGTCTGGCAGGGGGCGATGGTGCGCTCCACCAGCGTTTCCACCAGAGACTCAAGCTTGGCCCGGGTGATCTTGGTCACCAAGTGCTTCGGCCCCGTGCTGTCCGCGGTGATGTAGGGCAGGTTCACTTCCGTCTGCTGGCTCGAGGACAGCTCGATCTTGGCCTTCTCCGCTGCCTCCTTCAGGCGCTGCTTCGCGAGCGGATCCTTGCGCAGATCAATGCCGTTCGTGTTCTGGAACTCCTCGGCGAGGTAGTCGATGAGCACGATGTCGAAATCTTCCCCTCCGAGGAAGGTGTCGCCGTTGGTAGAGAGCACTTCGAACTGGTGCTCCCCGTCCACTTCGGCGATTTCAATGATGGACACGTCGAAGGTGCCGCCCCCAAGGTCGTAAACGGCAATCTTGGAATCTCCGCGCTTCTTGTCCATGCCATAGGCCAAGGCAGCGGCCGTGGGCTCGTTGATGATGCGCTTCACCTCGAGACCGGCAATGCGGCCCGCGTCCTTCGTGGCCTGACGCTGAGAATCGTCGAAGTAGGCCGGGACCGTGATGACCGCTTCCGTGACTTTTTCTCCGAGGTAATCCTCGGCGGTCTTCTTCATCTTCTTCAGCACTTCCGCCGAGACCTGGGGCGGGGCCATCTTCTGACCCTTCGCTTCCACCCAGGCGTCGCCGTTGTCCGCCTTCACGATGTTGTAGGGCACCATGCCGATATCTTTCTGCACGACGCCATCGTCAAAGCGGCGACCGATCAAGCGCTTCACCGCGAAGAGGGTGTTCGTGGGGTTGGTCACCGCCTGGCGCTTGGCGGACTGACCCACGAGGATCTCCCCATCCTCCGTGTAGGCCACGATGGACGGCGTGGTGCGATCCCCTTCTGCGTTTTCAATGACTTTCGGGTTCCCGCCCTCGAGGACGACCACACAAGAGTTCGTGGTGCCGAGGTCGATGCCAATAATCTTGCCCATGAGAGCGTCTCCAAGCTGTGGGGGCGGGCCTCCTCGGCCCAGCCGTGTTGTCTGATCCCTATATCGGTACGGCGGGGGCCGCTTTCAAGGGCTAGGCGCCCTTGGCCACGACAACCATGGCGGCCCGGAGGAGCCGGCCATTCAATGAGTAGCCTTTCTGCAGAACGTCCACCACGGAATTGGGCGCAGCATTGGGCGCATCAATCATGGCCATGGCCTGATGCTGCTCCGGATCGAAGGGCTCACCGTGGGGATCGATGGGCATGATGCCCGCCTTGCCAAAGGTGTCGAGGAAAAGGCGATGGCACAGGGAAACCCCCTCGGCCATGGCCTTGGTGTCTTCCCCCTCCGCAAGGGCCCCGGCGGCTTCCACGGCCTTCTCGATGCTGTCGAGCACGGGCAAGAGCTCCCCGGCGAACTTCTCCAAGGCAAACTTGTGGGCTTGCTCCACATCCCGTGCGGCCCGACGACGGATATTCTCTGTCTCTGCCTGGGCCCGCAGCGCCAGATCCCGGAAGCTCGCCGCCTCCTCCTGAGCCTGCAGCAGCGCCGGATCTACCCCGTCGCCCGGGTCTGCGACCTCAGGCGCTTCCCCAGCTTCGGCGACGCCGTCCTGGGCCGCCTTCGCGATATCTTCGTAGGCCTTTGCCGATGCCTCCGCCCGGCCGTCACCCTGCTCCCGGTCGCCTGCCTCGTTCGTCATGGTCGCTGTTCCTTCCCTTCTAATGCGTGAGGACCCCAGGGCACGCGCAGGGGTGCGCGAAGCCTACGGGAAAGGTGCGATATGGGGACGGGAAGGGGCGGCTTCAAGGGCCCGGCAAGCCCTTACCTAAAGCTGGTGACGAAGCGCCGCGCTGAGCAGTCGAGCCGTTGCGTCGACCACGGGGATCACCCGCTGGTACGCCATGCGGGTGGGGCCAATCACCCCGAGCACCCCCGCGGCCTGACCGTCGACTTCATAGGGAGCGGTGACCATGGAGTAGTCCATGAAGGGCTTGTAGCCCGACTCATCACCAATAAAGAGGTGCACGCCCTCGGCGTCCAAGCTGCGATCGAGGAGGCGAAGCACGTCACGCTTGCGGCCGAAGGCGTCAAAGAGGCCCCGCACCGTGTCCATATCATCCCCAGACACGAAGTTGAGGAGGTTCCCCTCCCCAGCTACGACATAGTCCCCGTCCTGACCGAGGGGGCCATCATCGAAGGCATCGGCGGCGACCTCGAGCATTTCCGTGAGCAGCGTGTTCAGGCGGCTTTTATCCGCCTCCATGCTGGCCAGGAGGGTGCTCCGGAGCGTTGCCACGGAGGCGCCGGCACAATGGCTATTGATGAAGTTCGCCGCCTGCTGGAGCTCCTCTCGCTCGAAGGGCCGGGGGCAGCTGATCACGCGATTCTCCACCTCGTAGTCGTTCACCACGAGCACGACCAGGATGCGCTCTCCAGAAAGGGGCAGGAACTCCACCTGGCGCAGGGTGGTGATCTCCCGCCGCGGAAGCGTGACCACGCCAGCCATGCGAGTGATGCCGGACAGCAGGGAAGAGGCCGTGGCTACGAGCTCCTTGGGACTGCGCTCCGTTTTCAGCTCGTGCTGAATCAACGACAGGGCGTCCGACCCCAGGGGCTGGACCTGAATCAAGGAATCGACAAAGAAACGGAGCCCCTGAGCCGTGGGCACCTTCCCCGCGGAGGTATGGGGGGAGGTCACGAGCCCCATGACTTCGAGGTCCGCCATGACATTTCGCACGGTGGCCGAGGAGATCTTCAGCGCCGATTCCGTCGCCAGCTGCTTGGAAGATACGGGGGCACCCTTTTCAATGTAGGTCTCGCTTCGCAGTCGCTTTATCCATAGGGCGGGAAATCGTGAGTTGGGGAACACGCCTTAGGGTTTACCGAAGTCCAGCCAGAAGCGCAACGGCTCCCGTGCAGCGGGCCTCACCCTTGCCCCGCTTTCGGCGCCAGCGCACACTAGTTGCCGCCGCAGGGCCCGCGGCGCCCGGGGGCTAATCCATGCTCTGTCACCTTGAAATTCAAGACTTTGCGATCGTCGACGCCCTAACCGTGACCTTCGAGGCGGGCTTCACGACCATCACCGGGGAAACGGGCGCCGGCAAATCCATCATGCTCGATGCGCTGGGCCTCGTGCTCGGCGATCGGGCCCAGGGCCGGCTGGTGCGGGAGGGCCGCCCCAGCGCGCAGCTCGCCGCGGAGTTTTCCGTGGCCGCCATTCCCAACCGGGACCCAGACGCCCCGGAACGGTGCCTGCTTCGCCGCACGCTGACGGAAGATGGCCGCTCCCGAGCCTATATCAACGGCCGGGCCGTCACCCTGGGGGAGCTCCGGGCCCTCGCCGAGCTGCTGATCGACATCCACGCCCAGCACGCCCACCAGTCCCTACTCCGGCCTGCCATTCAGCGAGAACAGCTCGATAGCTTTGGGCAACACGAGGCCCTCGCCGAGGCCGTGGCCCAGGCCTTTGAGGCTTGCCAGGAAGCGACCCGGGAGCTTGAGCGGCTCCGCAGCGCCCAGGCGGAGCGCCAGGATCGGCAAGCCCTCCTGCGCTACCAGCTGGAGGAGCTCGATACCCTAAACCCCCAGGTTGGGGAGGGCCTCGCCCTCGAACAGACTCAGCGCCGCCTGGCCCACGCGGAGGAAACGCTGCTGACCCTCAGGCAAAGCCAGGGGGCTCTGGTCGAAGAGGACGGCGCCGTGGCCGACCAGCTTCGACGCCTAGAGCACCAGCTAAGCCAGCTGCGGGATGAGGCCCCGGCCCTGACCTCGGCGCGAAACCTTCTGATGGAAGCGCGGGTAAACGTCGAGGAAGCCGCTGATGCGCTCCGGCGCTACGAAGACGGCCTGGACCCTGACCCGGAAGCCCTCGCGGAGGCAGAGAACCGCCTATCGGCGCTTCACGACGCGGCCCGAAAGCATCGCGTGGAGCTCGACGCCCTGCCCGCGCATTGGGAGGCGCTGGCCGAAGAGCTCGCCAGCCTGGACGCCGACGACGGCGCCCTCGAGCAGCTCAGTGCCGCCCAAGCCGCCCTCGCCAAGGCCCTTTTGGACGCCGCCACGCGCCTCTCAAAAGCGCGAAGCACGGCGGCAAAGGCTCTGGAAACGGCGGTCACCGGGGAGCTGCAGCGCCTCGGGATGAAGGCCGCCCGCTTCGTCGTTGCCCTTCCCCCGCTGGAGGCGCCAGGGCGCCACGGCCAGGAGGGCATCGAATTTCAAATCGCTACCCGAAAGGGCGCCACCCCCGGGGGGCTAGGGCAGATTGCCTCCGGGGGCGAGCTTTCCCGCATCTCCCTAGCCATTTTGGTGGTCACCGCAGCGTCAGCGCAGACCCCCTCCCTGGTGCTCGACGAGGCGGACGTGGGCATTGGGGGCGGCACGGCAGAGATCGTCGGCCAACTCCTGAAAACCCTGGGCGCCCACACCCAGGTGCTGGCGGTCACCCACCAGCCCCAGGTGGCGGCGCAGGGCACGCATCATCTGCGGGTACGCCAGGCGAGCACAGAGGCCACCATCGACGTGCTCAGCGAGGACGAACGCATCGAAGAGCTGGCCCGCATGCTGGGAGGCGTCAAAATCACCGCGCAAACCCGCGCCCACGCCGCGGAAATGCGGGCCCAGGGCTCGTGACCCGGGCGGCTCAAGCCCGTATCATCGGCGCCTTCGCTTTGGGTCCAAATTTATGACACGCGCCTTATTGATCGCTGGCCTCACGGTCGCCCTTGCCGGCTGCAGCCTGCCGGACCCCCGGGATTTCCGCATCCCTGGGGTGTACCGCGTAACCGTGCAGCAAGGGAACGTCATCACCCAGGACATGGTGGACCGGCTAAAGCCCGGCATGACGGGGCGGCAGGTGCGTTTCATCATGGGTGAGCCCGTGATCAGCAACACCTTCCGCCCAGACCGCTGGGATTACGTCTACACCATCCAGCCTGGGGGCGGCGAGCGTCTGGCTCAGCGCCTTACGCTCTACTTTGAAGCGGATGCCCTCGTGGGCTTTGAGGGAGACTTCATCCCCACGGCCATCGCAGAAGCGCAAAACGCGGAGCAGGCCCCCGGGGCCGCCCTGCCGGGCAGCCTGGAAACCCGCGAGGCCGATCCGGAGGCCTAGCGCGCCGCCCGGGCCCGACGTTGGGCCTTGGGATCGAGCAAAAGGGGGCGGTGGCTTTCCACCTGGTCTCCGTCCTTGAGGGGCCGATCTAACGCAACCGCCTCCCCGAATACCCCGACTAGGGTGTCTTCCCTGGCAGGCCACCCCACGGCGACCAGCGCATCCCGCACCGTTGCCCCGAGGGGCAAGGTGAGGCGGTGAATTTCGCTTTTGCGGGGCTCAGGCACGGACACCAAGGTGACGCGAATCATCCGTAGAGGGCCTTCGCCCGCTGGCAAAACGCCTCCACAAGGGTATCCGCACTACTGCTGAGCAAAGCACCGAGGGCCGCCGTGGCCAGCCGCCCCCGATATTGGAAGGTGAGGGTCAGGCCGATCTTGCACGCATCCTCCCCGAGGGCCTTAAAGGCCCAATCGCCGGTGAAAGTGGTGAAGGGGCCATCGACCAGCTCGAGGCGCATGGCAGTGAAGGGGGTGAGCGAGTTGCGCGTAGTGAAGCGGTGTTCGACCCCGCCGCGCTTTAAGCGCAGGGAGGCTTCGATGAGAGCGTCCGTTTCCACGAGCACTTCGGCGCCGGCGCACCAGGGCACGAACTCCGGGTAGCGCCGCACGTCATTCACCAGGACGAACATGCGCTCCGCCGAGAAGGGCACGAGCGCACTGCGTTCAAGGGTGGCCACGCCTTAGACGGTCGAGATCACGGTGTAGACAAAGACCACCAGAACCCCCGCAGGGGCGACGAAGCGGCTTAGCACCTGCCACAGGGCATAGCGACCGCCGTCGAAGCCGAGCTGGCCCACCACCGTGCTCTTCGGTAGCACCCAGCCCACGAAGAGGGCAATGAGCATCCCGCCCAAGGGCAGCAGCGTGTTATTGGCGAGGAAGTCGACGGTGTCGAAGAAGTTCTTTCCGAAGAAGATCTGCACGTCGGCCCAGATGTTGAAGGAGAAAACGGTCCCAAGCCCCAGGGCCCAGGAGATCACCCCCAGGGTCACGGCCACCCGGCCGCGCTTCGCGTTGTAGTCCTCCACGAGCCACGCCAGCGCCGGCTCCGTGAGGGAGATGGCCGAGGTGAGGGCCGCAAAGCTGACCAGCAGGAAGAAGACGCCGCCGAAGATCGCGCCAAAGGGCATTTGCCCAAAGGCCAGGGGCAGGGTCACGAACATGAGCCCCGGGCCCTCGGCGGGGTTCAGCCCATTGGCAAAAACCAAGGGGAATATCACCAGCCCCGCCGCCACCGCCACGAAGGTGTCCAGAAGGGCGATGGTGAAGATCGTGGAGGTAATGGAGGCGTTCGAGGGGACGTAGGCGCCATAGGCCATAATCGCACCCATGCCCAGGGACAGGGTAAAGAAGGCCTGCCCCATAGCATCAAGCACCCCTTCCACGCCGAGCCGCTCAGGATGGAACGAAAACATGAAGTCGAGGCCCTCAGCGAGCCCCCCTGAGGTCAGGGAATAGCCCAAAAGCACCAGCAGCAAAAGCAGCAGCAGGGGCATGAACCAGCGAATGGCGAGCTCAAGCCCTCCTGAAACGCCCCGCGCCACAATAAAGATGGTCACGGCCATGAACGCCGTTTGGAGCCCAATCATCAGCAGGGGATCGGCGAGCAGCCCATCAAAGGCTGCGGAGGCCGCCTCCCCCGTGGTGCCCTGGAAGGTGCCGGCGCTCACCTCGAAAAGGTAATAAAGGGACCAGCCCGCAATCACGCCATAGAAGGACAGGATCAGAAAGCCTGCAGCCACCCCCATCCATCCGATCATGGTCCAGGCCGGGGAGGCGCCGGAGAGCTTCACCAGCTGGCGCATGGTGTTGATGGGGCTTTGCCGCGTTTCCCGGCCCATGAGCACCTCCGCCATCATGATGGGGATGCCAATGAGAAAAATGCAGGCGAGGTAAACCAGGATGAAGGCACCCCCGCCGTTCTCCCCCGCCATGTAGGGAAACTTCCAAATATTGCCGAGGCCCACCGCCGAGCCCGCCGCCGCCAGGATGAACATCCAGCGGCTGCTCCACATGCCGTGCTGAGAAGTATCGCCTCCGAGGGCCATGGCACCTGCCTTTTCGCTGAGGGCTCCCGCGGGAGCGAAGCGCAAGATTGTGCGGGGTTTCGCACCCCCTCTCAAGGGAGGAACGCAGCGCTTTACCCCGGGGAGGCGTATACTTAGCCCCATGAGCGGAAAGAAGAAAAAATCCCCCGGGGGCAGCACCATCGCCCTCAATCGGCGGGCGAAGTTTGACTACCATCTCGAGGAGCGCTTCGAGGCGGGGATCGCCCTTGAGGGCTGGGAAGTCAAAGCCCTCCGGGAGGGACGGGGTCAGCTGGTGGAATCCTACGTACTCCTACAAAACGGCGAGGCCTGGCTCCTCGGCGCCCGCATCAACCCTAGCGTGAGCACCAGCACCCACGAGATTGCCCGCCCCGATCGCCAGCGCAAGCTCCTGCTCCACCGCAAGGAGCTGGCCCGCATCCACGGCGCCGTCAGCGCCAAGGGCTACACCTGCGTGGCCACCAGCCTTTATTGGAAAGGCCCCCTGGCCAAGGCCGAGATCGCCTTGGCTAAGGGCAAGCGGGAATTCGACAAGCGCCAGGACAAGAAGGATCACGACTGGCAGCGGGAAAAAGCCCGCATCATGAAAGCCCACAACGGCTGAGCGGTCTCCCCAGCGCCCTCGCCCCACCCCTGTCTGTGTTATGATTCCGCTCTGGCCAAAACACCGGCCAGCTTTGGGGGCGACCTGGCTTCGACGTCGGGGAGGAGGCCCTAGGTGCATGCCGAGAGGGTAGACACTCTCGTTAATCAAAGCCTACAAAAAATATAGTTGCCAACGACGACAACTACGCTCTCGCAGCCTAAGCGGCTGTGAGCCCCACGGAACGCCTGCCTATGGGCTAAGTCCTGGGGTCGCTAAACATAGGCTCGCGGTGCGGTCTGGACCGAGGCCAAGTCGTTAAAACTTATCGGGATCGCGTCTTCCAAGCCTGTCCGTTGGCGTGGGAGCCGTTAAACGAAATAACGCGACTAAGCATGTGACGAGCCGAAGGCTGAATACTGGCGGACGCGGGTTCGATTCCCGCCGCCTCCACCA
>RGAU01000360.1 GCA_009919975.1 Gammaproteobacteria bacterium | reverse complement strand
CGAGAACCATGGCAGCGAAGAGCGCCATGGCCGCAGCTTCGAAATTGCCGTTCATGGACGCGACGATGGCGTAGAAACCAGAGAAAAGCGCTCCAGAGGTAATCAGATTGGGGAGCAGGTAGATGCCCCGGCTGCGCGCCGGAGCACCCTCGTTCTCCGAGCCGGACCCCGTAGGATCCGGCTGGCCGTTCAGGGCATGGATCTTGGCCGATTCCTTTTCGCCCACGCACCGACTCCCAAGCCCGAAGGCTTTGCGTTAGTTGACCTCGCGGTCGACCAGGCGATTTTGCTGGATCCAGGGCATCATGCCCCGCAGCTTGTCGCCCACCTCTTCAATCTGGTGCCGCTGACTGATCTTACGCATGGCCTTGATGGACGGGGACCCGGCTTGCGTTTCCGTCACGAACTCCCGTGCGAAGCGACCGGCTTGGATCTCTTCGAGGATCTTCTTCATCTCTGCCTTGGCGCTCTCAGGAACCACGCGAGGCCCACGAGTCAGACCGCCATACTCCGCCGTGTTGGATACGGAATACCACATGTTCGCGATGCCACCCTCATAGAGCAGGTCGACGATCAACTTGAGCTCGTGGAGGCACTCAAAGTAGGCCATCTCCGGGGCGTAACCGGCTTCCACCAGCGTCTCAAAGCCCGCTTGCACCAGGGAAGTCACGCCGCCGCAGAGCACGGCCTGCTCGCCGAAGAGATCCGTTTCCGTCTCTTCCTGGAAATTCGTTTCGATGACCCCGGCGCGCGCACCACCAATACCCGCGGCATAGGACAGAGCCACGCTCTTGGCCATGCCGGTAGCATCCTGAGCGACGGCGATAAGGCAAGGCACCCCACCGCCCTGGGTGTAGGTGCCGCGCACCGTATGCCCCGGACCCTTGGGCGCGATCATGATGACGTCAACGTCGGCCTTGGGCTCAATGAGCGAGAAGTGGATGTTAAAGCCATGACCAAAGGCCAGGGCCGCCCCAGCCTTAAGGTTCGGCTCGATAGCTTCCCGGTAAATCGCCGGCTGAAGCTCATCTGGGGTGAGGACCATCACCACATCGGCGTCGGTGACCGCTTCAGCCACCTCGGCAACGACCAGACCTGCCTTCTCAGCCTTGGCCCAGGAGCCCGAGCCCTTGCGCAGCCCCACGACGACGGAGACGCCAGAATCCTTCAGGTTATTGGCGTGGGCGTGACCCTGAGAACCGTAACCAATGATCGCCACTTTACGACCCTGAATGATCGATAGGTCAGCGTCTTTCTCG
>RGAU01000359.1 GCA_009919975.1 Gammaproteobacteria bacterium | reverse complement strand
ACGTTCGAGCGAACATTCTTGGCAGCACCTTCCATGGCGATGATGCGAGAAAGGCCTGCGATGCCCATCTTCGCCGCCGCATAATTGGCCTGGCCAATGTTGCCGATGAGGCCGGAGGTCGACGTGAACATCACGAAGGATCCGTCTTCCTGATCGCGGAAGTGGTTAATGGCGGCCCGGGCGATGTTGTAGTGGCCATTGAGGTGCACGTCGATGACCGCATCCCAGTCCTCGTCGGTCATTTTGTGGAACATTTTGTCTCGGAGAATGCCCGCGGGGTTAATGACGGCGTGCAGCCCCTTGAAGGTGTCCAGGGCGCACTCGACCATGGCCTTGGCACCGGCGCGATCGGAGACGCTGTGGGAATCGGCGACGGCTTCGCCCCCGGCGGCCTTGATCTCGTCCACGACCTCCTGAGCCGGACCCGCATCGCCCAGGGGATCATCCCCCTTCACCGATCCGCCGAGATCGTTCACCACCACCTTGGCGCCTTCCCGCGCTGCCAGCAGGGCGCATTCCCGCCCAATGCCTCGCGCTGCGCCGGTGACCAGTACTACCTTGCCGTCAAGCTGTCCCATGTGCTCCTCCAACCATGAATTGAAGCGGCATTTTAGTGCCCAGGCCCCCTACCCCGCCAGCGCGGCAGGCAACCCCTGCTCCGGCGCCGCATCAATGGCAAGGTGCCCAGCAAGCAGCCGCGCCCCCGCGGTGGCGAAGCTGGCCCGAAGGCGATAGCCCCGGAGCACCCAGGGCAGCCAGCCCCGGTCGTCAGCCCACATGCGCCCATAGGGCATGGCCTCGCGAGACACCCAGAGGGGCTTGCCCTCGGCGCTCTCCCGGGGCGCGCCTTTATAGGCTTCGCAACGATAGGCGAAGCCGTGAATGCGGGATCCGTCCTTATCCTCGAAACGAAGTTCGGCGCACAGCCTCGGCGCCTCGCCCCGAATCCCCAGCTCCTCCTCCGCCTCCCGCAGCGCGCAGGCCCGGAGCGACTCCCCCGGCTCCAGCTTGCCCCCGGGACCGTTGATGAGCCCAGCGCCGTGTCCTCGCTTCTTCTCCATGAGCAGCACCTCGTCGCCCCGGCAAACAAAGAGCAGGGTGGCGAGCTGCGCACCGGGGAAGGGTCCTTGCAGGGACGGGGGCGCAAGCGGGGGACGAGGGTCACAGGCCAGCATCAGCCGCGCGGCCTGCAGGGGCTTTCCCGCTCGGGGCAGAAAACCGCGGGCACCGAGGGCCTTCAGCAGCGCCGGGGACGGTCC
>RGAU01000358.1 GCA_009919975.1 Gammaproteobacteria bacterium | reverse complement strand
TCTTATGCAGGTGCCATTACTTTAACAGCAGATACAAGAATTAATTCAGATAGTGGTACATTGACATTAAATGTTGCATCGGGAGCTGCAATTACAGGAACTTTTAATTTAACATTTGGCGGTGCAGGAAATATAACAGTTAGTGATGCTATCACTACCGGTACCGGTACTTTAACTAAAGATGGCACAGGTACTTTAACTTTAGCAGGAAATAATACTTATACAGGTGCAACAACTATCTCAACCGGAATAGTTGCAATCACTCATGCCAATGCCCTTGGTAAAAATGGTGAAACTTTAAGTACTACTACTGTATCAGATGGCGCAACTTTATCGATTTCACATGCAAGTACAATTAATGTTCCAGAACCAATCACTATTTCAGGAACAGGAGTATTAAATGCTGGTGCAATCCAATTTACCGGTAGTGGAGCTAACACTTATAGTGGAGCAATTATACTTGGAGCAAACGCAACTATCTCAAGTATCGGTTCAGGTGGGTATCGGTTCAGGTGGCACAACATTCAGTGGCACGATTAACGCTACAAGTAGTGGAGTTCAGTCTTTAACGATTACAACAACAACTGATAACTTTACGATTGCAGGTGTAATCGGAGGTACAACGAGACCTTCAACAGTAGATATATCAGCTATTGGAACTGGGAGAACGTTAAGTATCGAACAGGATATCAGTTCAATTGGAGACCAAACCTTCACAGCAACTGCTGGTATTACAGTGAGTGGAGATAGAACTTTTACAAGTAGCACTTTAGATGGCAACACTTTAAGTACTATTAATACTGCATCTGCAGTTGCCGGTGATGGAGACGACTCTATTACCTTTACTGGAAACGCCAACATTGATGGTGCAATTACAAGTCTTACTACCTTATCCGTATCAGGAACTTCAGACCTTGGTAATAATATAACTACATCTTCTACTCAGACTTATACAGGAGCAGTAACTTTATCTGGAGGAGATCGAACATTACAAGGGTCAACGATTAATTTTGGAAATACATTAACTGGTACAGGTTCTCATGATTTAACCATTACGGGTGCCTTAGATCTTGATTATGCTGCAACCAGCATTGTTGATTTATCCATATCAACCACATCTAATCTAGGAGCAGATGTAACAACATCAGGAACACAAACCTATACTGGAGCGGTTACATTAAGTGCAGATGTTGTACTAACAACTACCAATAACAATGTAACATTTGGATCAACTATTGATAGTGATGATGCCTCTACGA
>RGAU01000357.1 GCA_009919975.1 Gammaproteobacteria bacterium | reverse complement strand
GGAAGGCGTTGTCCTGGCCGTACATGAAGGGAAGGTCAAGGGCCGGGATGTAGACCAGATTCGTGCTCGGCGAATAGGTCATGGGATGCCAGTTATGGCCGCCATAGGGCGCCGGCATGGTCAGCGCGGGCTTCTCCGCGTAGTCCGCCCCAGGGTTCTCCACGGGGCGCCCCGTTTCCGGATCTACATGGCTCGCCCAGGTAATGGGAACGTAAGCTTCGGCGGAAAGGAATTCCCCCGTCTCCCGGTCGAGCACGTAGAAGAAACCGTTCTTCGGCGCCTGCATGATGACTTTACGTTGTTCACCCTTGACCTCAAGTTCCGTGAGGATCATGTGCTGGGTAGCGGTGTAATCCCAGTTGTCTCCTGGTGTCGTCTGGTAATGCCAGACCATGCTTCCGTCGTCGGGATTGATTGCGACGATGGAGGACAGATACAGGTTATCGCCGCCGCCGGGGCTCCGGATGTGGCGATTCCAAGGAGCGCCATTACCGACTCCGATGTAAAGAAGGTTGAGTTCTGGGTCGTAGGCCATGGAGTCCCAGACCGTGCCGCCGCCGCCGACTTTCCACCATTCTCCGCCGCGCCAGGAACTCATGGCAGCCTGGAGGTGCTCGCCTTCGATGGGATCGTCAGGGTTGCCCGGGACCGTATAGAAGCGCCAGGCTTGATCCCCCGTTTCCGCGTCGTAGGCGGTGATAAAGCCCCGGACGCCGTACTCGCTTCCGCCGTTACCGATGACGACCTTGCCATCGACTACCCGCGGTGCGCCGGTAATGGTGTAGGGACGATCCTTCGGGGTGGTTTGCACGGACCAATCGGGCTGTCCCGTGCCGGCGTCGAGAGCCACTAGGCGACCATCGAGGGTGCCGACGTAAATGCGGCCCTTCCAAGCGGCCACGCCGCGGTTCACGACGTCGCAGCAGGCGTAAACGCCCCACTCCCGGGGGACCTGCGGATCGTATTTCCAGAGCAGCTCGCCGGTGCGGGCATCGTGGGCGAAGACCGTGGACCAGGTGCCGGTGGTGAACATCACCCCGTCCACCACGATGGGGGTGGCTTCCAGGCCCCGGGTGGTTCCCGTGTCCCAGTACCAGGCAAGGCCAAGCTCGCCCACGTTATCGGCGTTGATTTGGGCCAGCGGGCTGTGGCGCTGTTCATCGTAGGTGCGGCCGTGGGTCAGCCAGTTGTTCGGATCGGCGGCGATGATGGCCGCTTCATCAACGGTAGCCACCTTGGCGCGGATGGCGTCGGCGCTGAGCTTGCTGGTGCTGGCGGC
>RGAU01000356.1 GCA_009919975.1 Gammaproteobacteria bacterium | reverse complement strand
GATAACAGCAAAACGGTGTGGGAAGAGGTCTCCGATGGCTTCGACATTATCGAAGTCGGCGGCTTCGAGATTCCCAGCCGCGCCTATATCGGCCGCTTCAACTTCAAGGGCTCGGATCAGCAGAAGCGCGTGGGCGACCTCTCCGGCGGGGAGCGCAACCGGCTCCAGCTGGCGAAGCTGCTGAAGCAGGGTTCCAACGTGCTCATGCTCGACGAACCGACCAACGACCTCGACGTGGAAACGCTCCGGGCGCTGGAAGACGCCATGCTGGAGTATCCCGGCACGGTGCTCGTCATCAGCCACGATCGCTGGTTCCTAGACCGCATCGCCACCCATATCCTCGCCTACGAAGGGGAAGGCAAGGTGGTGTTCTTCGAGGGGAACTATCAGGAATATGAAGCCGACCATAAGAAGCGCTTAAGCGCCGCCGGGCTCGACCCGGACCGGCCCCAGCGCATTAAGTACAAGCGCCTCGCCTGAGGCGCCCATCACCATCCGGGGAGGGATGACCATGACCACCGTACACGGACACTGCGAGCCGGCCTTCCAAGGGGTGAAGACCGCGTTCCAAGATAACTTCGACCAAAACCGGGACGACGGCGCCTCCGTTTGCATTACCGTCGACGGACGCCCCGTGGTGGATTTGTGGGGCGGCACGCGCGACGCCGCCCACAGCCTGCCCTGGGAACAGGACACGGTGGTCAACGTTTACTCCACCACGAAGACCATGGCCGCCCTCACCATGCTCTTGCTGGCCGATCGGGGCGTCTTCGCCCTGGAAGATCCCGTGGCCAAGTGCTGGCCCGAGTTTGCCGCCGAGGGCAAGGGTGACGTCACCATCGCCATGCTGCTGGCCCATAGCGCCGGCCTTTCCGGCCTCGATACGCCGGCGAAGGGCGAGGCGATCTACGACCACGACGACATCGCCGCGCGCCTGGCCGCCCAGGCCCCCTGGTGGAAGCCCGGCACGGCCAGCGGCTACCACGCCCTAACCCAGGGTTATCTGCTTGGGGAAGTGGTGCGCCGCACCACAGGCAAAACGCTCGGCACGGTGTTTCGGGAAGAAATCGCCGAGCCCCTAGGCATTGATTTTCACATCGGCACGCCGGAAAGCGTTGATCCGCGCATTGGCGATCTCATCCCCCCGGATCAGCACCTCGGGGAAGCGGCCGGCGGCGACCCGGACAGCATCTCGGCACGCACCTTCCGAAGCCCCCTCGCCGTGGCCCTCGATTCCCGCACCCTTCCCTGGCGCCGGGCCGAGCTGCCTGCTGCCAACGGCCACGGCAA
>RGAU01000355.1 GCA_009919975.1 Gammaproteobacteria bacterium | reverse complement strand
GCCAGGGCATTCCCGATGCGCTACAGGGCGCAATGATCAAGGTACGAATCTTTGAGAGCGTCCAAGCCTGGGGGGACAGCTACACCACCTTTATCGAGAACAATATGGCGAACTCCCCGGAATGGGCCGCCATGGCGTCTCAGGTTGACTGCGGCCCTATCCGCTCCTACCTCGGCCAAGCCTTCTACGAGCGGGAAGCCCCGTAACGCCTAAGGGTGATCGTGCCCATGGGGCCGGGCCGCAAGCTTCGCGGTCTCGGCCTCAAGGGCGCCAGTGGCAACCACGCCCCGCTTGACTAACAGCGCTTCAAGGGCGGCCTGGAAACGCTCGTAGTAGACGTAGCCCTCTCCCGCCGGGTGAGCGGCGTCCCACTGAGCGATCTCCGCAATGAGTGCGTCCCGAAAGTCATCCCAGCTGTAGTGCCCGGCATCGCATAGGTGATGGGCCAGGGCGAAAACCCGAGCTTCCCAAGGGGCCTCGAAGACCAGCTCTCCGTTTTCCGAAGGGGGCGCCGCCTCCGCGCCCAGCTGGAGCCGTGCATCGCCCCCCTTCTGCGGCGCCACTAGGCTGCCTCCCCTTGCGGTTCGCTGACCAGTGCGACGCCGATCATGGCTTCCCGGGGCACAAGGGCCGCCAACTGCGCCTCGGAAAAGCCTTGCGTCCCTTCCGGGCGCTCCGGCAGTACGAGGTAGCGCACTTCTGCCGAGGAGTCCCAAACCCTCAGGGCCTTCTCCGCCGGCACCTCAAGACCGAACTCCCGGAGGACCGCGCGAGGCTCGCGCACCACCCGGGACCGATAGGCCGGGTCCTTGTACCAGCGCGGTGGCAGGCCCAGCAGCGCCCAGGGGTAGCAAGAGCACAGCGTGCACACGACGACGTTATGAACCGCAGGGCCGTTCTCCACCACCACGAGGCGTTCCATCTGCCCTCCGGGGCCACCTACGATCCCGAGTTCCGCCGCGGCAGCCGTGCCATCGGCCAAAAGACGCTGGCGATAGGCCTCGTCGGTCCAAGCCCGCGCCACCACCCGAGCGCCATTTAAGGGCCCTACCCGCTCCCCATAGTTGGCGATCACCGCGTCGACCTCCGCAGGATCTAAAAGCCCCTTTTCGCGCAGCAGGGCCTCCAGGGCCTCGGCCCGAAGGGCCGGCCCCGAGGGCGTTTCGTGGTCGTGGTCGTGCTCGTGGCCGTGACTCATGGGGCCTCCTTCCTCGGCAGCAGGTAGGGCTCAAACAGATCGAGATGCACCACCACCCCCGGCTCCGACCCCGGGCCCCAAAGGTCCTGGCC
>RGAU01000354.1 GCA_009919975.1 Gammaproteobacteria bacterium | reverse complement strand
GTCATCAAGGCCTTCCTGCAGTGGGTGGCGAAGGTGGGGATGATGCCCTTTGTGATTTACCGCATCGTACTCGCGGGCCTGCTCTTCACCCTCCTGGCCCTCGGCCTGGCCTGAAGGCTGAACGGAAGCAAAACCCCAAAAGAAAAAGCCCAGACCAAGGCCTGGGCTTTTCGCCGCCATGCGCAGAGGGCGCGCGGTCTAGAAGGGGATGTCGTCGTCGAAGTCATCCATGGTGTCGGGGTTGGCGACGGGCTCCGGGGCAGCCCGGGGCGCGCTTCGCTGGGGCGCCGGCGCCCCGTCGTCCATTCCGCCCCCGCCCATACCACCGCCCATGCCGCCACCGCGGCTATCGAGCATTTGCATGTCGTTGGCGATGATTTCCGTTTTGTAGCGCGTTTGCCCATCGCTTTCCCAGGAGCTGGTGCGGAGGGACCCTTCCACGAAAACCTTGGATCCTTTGCGGAGATACTCGCCAGCGATCTCCGCAAGGCGGCCGAAGCAGACCACCGAGTGCCACTCCGTGCGCTCCCGGTTCTCATTGCTTTGCTTGTCGCGCCATTGCTCACTGGTAGCAAGGCGGAAATTGGTCACCGGTGCCCCACCCTGGGTATAGCGGGTTTCCGGATCGACCCCTAAATTGCCGATAAGAATGACCTTGTTGATCCCGCGGGCCATGGTGTCCTCCAGTGCTTAAACGTGTGAAGCCAGTGTACCTCAGGCGCTCTCCCTAAGGAGAGGAGATTTCCCCTAACTCCCTAAGCGGGCCCATCCCTTGCCGCCATCGAACGCTGCACGTATCGTGCGAGCTTGCGCACCGGAGTGCCCCCCACGCCCGAGCTCCCCCGGCTCGCGCCCTGCCCCTTCGCCAAGAGACGCCCCATGGACAGCATCAGTATTCGCGGTGCTCGCACCCATAACTTGAAGAACATCGACCTCGATCTGCCCCGGGACAAGCTCATTGTCATTACCGGGCTGTCGGGGTCAGGCAAGTCCTCCCTAGCCTTCGATACCCTCTACGCTGAGGGGCAGCGGCGCTACGTGGAATCCCTCTCGGCCTACGCACGGCAGTTCCTTTCCATGATGGAAAAGCCCGACGTGGACTACATTGAAGGCCTGTCCCCCGCCATCTCCATCGAGCAGAAATCCACCTCCCACAACCCGCGGTCGACGGTGGGCACGATCACGGAGATCTACGACTATCTCCGCCTGCTCTTTGCGCGGGTTGGAGAGCCGCGCTGCCCGGACCACGACACGCCCCTGGCAGCGCAAACGGTAAGCCAGATGGTGGAT
>RGAU01000353.1 GCA_009919975.1 Gammaproteobacteria bacterium | reverse complement strand
GTTACGGATAGGGGCGAAGCCGTCCTGCATGGGGGAGATCCTAAATAGCGAAGCGGGGCGCGCTCAGGGGGCGCCGGCGGAGAAAACCGCGGGGGCACAGAAGAAGGGGGCGGACCCTAGCGAGATCGGCGCTCCAGCGCAACCGTCACTCCCGCGGGCTTCCGCGGAAACCTACGCCTCGCGGGGCACCTTTCCCTCGGGCGGAGCACGCCTGCCCGGGCACGCTGGGCCTTTCACCGCGGGAGATTACCCCATGCGCTTACTCACCCAGGGCCAGCGAAGGAAGCTTCTTCAGCAGGGCGCACGGCAACGGGCCCTTCAGGTCCGGGACCAGAGCGAAGACTTCCCTCCGGTGGTCAAGCTCTTTACCCCGGACGGGGCGGGGACCTGGCTGCTCAGTGAGCTTGACCCCGACGATCCAGACCTCGCCTTCGGCCTCTGTGACCTCGGCCTCGGGGCCCCGGAGCTCGGCTACGTGCGCCTCTCAGAACTCGAAGCGCTCCGAGGCGGCCTCGGCCTGCCCGTGGAGCGGGACCGGCACTTCAGCGGAACCGAGCCGCTCAGCGCTTACCTCGCTGCGGCGCTTGCGGGGGTAAATTGAGCGTGGGAAATTTGGTACAGAAAAGCGTACCTGAAGGGCTGCCCATGGAAAGCTTAAGCTACAGCGCTGCACGTAAAAATCTTGCCAAAACGATGGCTAAAGTTTGCGACGATCATGCGCCGATCGCGATTACGCGCCACGGAGAAAGTGCCGTGGTGATGATGTCTCTCGAGGATTACGAAGCGCTTGAAGAGACCGCTTATCTGCTCCGTAGCCCCAAAAATGCGCGCCGTCTATTTGAGGGTATCGCTGGCTTTGAGGCCGGTAAGGGGCGTCGCGAAACGCTCTTGAAGTGAGATACGTCTTCTCCGAGCGGGCTTGGGAAGACTACCTCTATTGGCAGCGCACTGATCGAGCGATGCTT
The DNA here is from genome assembly GCA_009919975.1 of Gammaproteobacteria bacterium. GTDB lineage: Bacteria > Pseudomonadota > Gammaproteobacteria > Pseudomonadales > Azotimanducaceae > Salivita. The sequence continues at coordinate 325 of RGAU01000353.1, read as the reverse complement.
CAGCGAGTGAATCGGATCATTGAAGCAATCGCTCGGGAGCCGTATGCGGGCGTGGGCAAGCCGAAAGCTTTGCGCCACGCCTTAGCCGGTTGGTGGTCTCGACGAATCGACCATGAGTACCGCTTGGTCTATCGGGTTGAAGGGGCCGATCTCTTTATTCTTCAGCTTCGCCTTCATTACTGACCTTCGCCGGGTCGTACTTCTCAAACCACGCCATGATCGTATCGACCTTCGCGACGAGATTGCTGGGGCGGGCGGCAATGGTGTGGGAGGCCCCGGGCACGCGCACGTAGGCTGAGGGCACGTCCTGCATCTTCAGCGCCGT
>RGAU01000352.1 GCA_009919975.1 Gammaproteobacteria bacterium | reverse complement strand
AGCTGGGGGGGCGAGCTCGATTATCAGCGGCGCCTGGGCGCTGCTTGGCAGCTGGAGAGCACCCTCGCCTACAGCCGCGGGGAGAACCGCACGGACAACACGGCCCTGGCCCAAATGCCGCCCCTGGAAGGGCGGGTTGCGCTCAGCTGGCGCCAAGGACCGATCCGCCTTGGGGGCATGGTGCGCCTCGTGGCGGATCAGGACCGGGTGGATCTCGGGGCCGGGAACATCGTCGGCCAGGACTTCGGGCGCACCGACGGTTTCGTTGTGGCGTCCCTCAATGGCCATTGGCAGTTGCGGGAGGGGACGGCCCTGTCCCTCGGGGTCGACAACCTGTTTGACGAGGACTACGCGGAGCACCTCTCCCGCAGCGGCGCTGACGTCACGGGTTTTGATCCCATTGCTCAGCTGCCCGAGCCGGGCCGGACCCTTTGGCTGAAGCTCGACGCCCGGCTCTAGATCGGGCGGTTAGGCGGGGTCCGGGTCTCGAGGAGGACGCTTCCCCAGCTTGCGCTGGAGGGAGCGTCGGTGCACGCCCAGGGCCCGGGCGGCAGCGCTGATGTTGCCGTCGTGATCCGCGAGCACGCGCTGGATGTGTTCCCACTCCACCCGAGCGAGGGGGATGGGGCGTGGCGGCGCTTCCAGTTCTGGCCCTGCTTCCAGCACGTTGAGCACTTCCCGCAGCCCCACGGGCTTCGCTAGGTAATCGGAAGCCCCCCGGCGCATGGCGGCCACGGTGGTGGCCACGCTGGCATAGCCCGTCAGCATGATCAGCCGTGCGCCGGGCGCGGCTTGAAGCAGGGGTTCGATGAGCCCCAGGCTGCTTTCCTCCCCCAGCATCAGATCGAGAAAAATGATCTCTGCCGGGGTGCTTGCGAGGGCTGCCAGGGCGCTGGCTCCGTCCTGGGCCGTGCGCACGGCGTAGCCTCGCTGAGTCAGGGCATCGCCCAGGGTCCGGAGGAAGAGGGGGTCGTCGTCGATCAGCAGCAGGGTGGCCTTAGCCATGGGCCGGCACCAGGGGCAGGGTGAGGGTGGCGCGCCAGCCCGCGCGCCCTTCCGTAATCGTCAGCTGGCCGCCGAGGCGCTCGAGATTGGCCTGGGCGAGCAATAAGCCAGCCCCTGCGCCATAGGGCTTTTTCGAGGAAACGGGGCCTGGGGGGAGGGCCATCACCGGCGTGCCCCCTTCGTCTTCTACGCTTAAGCGGAGCCAGCCTCCCGCCGTTTCCGCCTCGAGATGCAGGGTGTGCGCGTCCGCCTGGAGGTTGGCCTCGGCGGCGTTGTTGAGCAGCGT
>RGAU01000351.1 GCA_009919975.1 Gammaproteobacteria bacterium | reverse complement strand
CGAATAGGCCTGCGCCCCCCGGGCGCAACGCAAGGAATTACACCCCATGAGAAGCAGCCTTTTAGCTCGGCTAGAAGAGGCGAAGGATCGCCATGAGGAATTGGCCGCCCTCATGGCGGATCCGGAAACCAGTCAGGATGCCGGCAGCTACGCGCGCTTCTCCAAGGAATACGCCGAGCTTGATCCCATCATCATGGCCTTTCAACGGTGGCGCGGGGCGGAGGACGAGGTCGCCGGGGCCCGGGAGCTGCTCAGCGACGATGACCCGGACCTAAGGGTCCTGGCCAAGGAATCCCTCGGGGAAGCCGAGGCCGAACGGGACCGCCTCGAGGAAGCCCTCGAGCAGCTGCTCATGCCTCGGGATCCAGAGGATGGGGCCAACGTCTTTCTCGAAATTCGCGCTGGCACCGGGGGTGATGAAGCCGCCCTCTTCGCCGGCGATCTTCTGCGCATGTACCTGCGCTACGCGGAGCAGCAGCGCTGGCAGTCGGAAATCCTCTCGGAGCGGCAAGCGGAGCTCGGCGGATACCGAGAAGTGGTGGTGCGCCTGGCCGGCGGCGACGGCGTTTACGGCAAGCTGAAATTCGAATCGGGCGCCACCTCCGCCTGCACCGTGGCCGTACTTCCCGAACCGGAGGAGACCGCCGAGGTCGAGCTGAACAAGGAGGATCTCCGCATCGATACCTTCCGGGCATCCGGTGCCGGCGGGCAGCACGTCAATAAAACCGATTCAGCCATTCGCATCACGCACCTGCCAACGGGTATCGTGGTGGAGTGCCAGGACGAGCGCTCCCAACACAAGAACCGCGCCCGGGCCATGGGCCTCCTCGCCGCCCGGCTGACGGACATGGAAAAACAGGCAGCCCAGCAGGCCCGCTCCGATCAACGGCGGAATCTGGTGGGCTCGGGAGATCGCTCGGAACGCATCCGTACCTACAACTTCCCCCAGGGGCGCATGACCGATCACCGTATCGATCTCACGCTCTACGCCCTCGAAGCCATACTTGAGGGGGATCTCGACCAGGTCATTAGCCCCCTTCTCCGGGAGCACCAAGCGGACCTGCTCGCCGCCGCCGAGGGATGACGGACACCGTCGACGTCCTGCTCGCCGAGGGCCGGGCCCTCGGCCTCGACCCAGGCGCGGTGCGAGCCCTGCTGGCCCATCGTCTCGACCGATCCGCGACCTGGCTTCTGGCTCACGGCCGGGAGCCCATAGCCCCAGAGGCCTTTACTGCCTGCCGAGACGGCCTTGCCCGCCTTGCTGAGGGCGCCCCCCTCGGCCAACTGCTGGGCGCGGTGGACTTTGCCGGGCTCACCCT
>RGAU01000036.1 GCA_009919975.1 Gammaproteobacteria bacterium | reverse complement strand
CGAGCCCCTAGGGGCTCGGCGGTGCGATCCCCGCGGAATCGAGAGCGAGGCGCTTCGCGCCCTCAATATCGTAGTGGGCTCGGGAAACGATGCGCTGGGCGTAGAGGCCGCCCCCGGCCTGGATTTGCGTCACCGCATGCCAGCCCCCAAGGGCGTCGGCCGTGAGATCGCGAATGGCGTGGAAGAGCTTCATACGATACGCCCCATCCACCGCCTGCATGGTCCCCATGTACTTCCGCACCAGATGGCCGGTCTCTTCGTTTTCGAGATCGGCGGTGGCGGGCGTCGTCAAAATAGCGCCGCCGCCGATGTCGTGGAGATGCCGCACCATGAGGCTGTAGTTCGCGGCCCCGTGATACTTCCCAGCGTTGGTGAACAGCTCGTTGGGAAAGGCCTCGCCGTCGGCGGTCACGTGGCAGTGGCTGATGGCCGCTTCCAGGGACGCCCGCACCAAGGTGGCGTTAATGATCATCTCGGAGATCTTTTCCTTGATGTGCCCCACGCGATGCAGCCCGTTGGCCTCGGCAATGAGCTGGGCAAAGCCCACGAGGCGGTCATAGCCCGAGGCCATGCCGGCGAGACCCCCAAGCCGTTCCCATAGCCCGAGGGAATGGGCAAAGACCGCCGCGTGCTCGACCTGCCCATCCAAGAAAACGCGCTCATAGGGCACAAACACGTCGTCGAAGATCACAAAGCCTTCCGGCGTGTGGTGCTTACCGGAGAAGGGGAAATCCCGCGTATCTTCGTGACGCGGGGCATAGGTGGTATTCACGATGCGCACCCCGGGCGCGTTCACCGGCACCATGGCGCCAATGGCGTAGGCTTCCTCCCCAGGCTTCATGGCCTTGGTGGGAATGGTCATGAGCTCATGGCCCATGGAGGCGGCGGAGATATGCAGCTTCGCCCCGCGCAGCACCACCCCCTGATCATTCCGCGACACCACGCGCACATAGGCATCGGGGTCATCCTGCTGACCCGGACGCCGGCTTCGGTCGCCCTTCGCATCGGTAATGCACTGGGTGATGCGGACGTCGTCTGCCTGAGCCTGCTTCACCCAGGCGCGGATGCGCGCTGCATACTCGGGCATGGCGTCGTTAATGCGGTCCGCTGCGGTCAGCAAGGTCATGATGGAGGCGTAGGTGACGTGGGTCAGGAGATCCACCGTCTCATGGAGCTCCACCTGCGCGCGCAGGGACTCGGCGTCCTTCGGCACTTCCATAAACGCGCCGATGGCCCCAGGCGTGGGGTCATAAAAGCGGTCGTAGCCCGCCGCCGCGGAATCGACCGTTTGCCCCAGCAGTGCGTGGGCGGTGACATCCTCCACCCGCTGCCCCTCAAAGTACGTTGCCCGGCCATCGCGCAGCGAGGCTCGGTACTGCTCACCGGTCATCATCGGCAGACGCTCCCCTTTCGTGCCTTGCAAGCCCCCTTGCAAGTGCCCCTTGAAGGGTCGGCCGAAGGGACTCATCTTTAGCCCTCTCGCCGCCTGCCCGAGCAGGCCGCCCAGCTAAGGACCGAGCCCATGCGCCAACCCCTCCCCTTCTTGATCCTAACGCTCCTCCTGGCCAGCTGCACCACCAGCCCCACGGGGCAGCAGCAGCTGCTCCTGTTCTCGGAGCAGGAGATGGCGAAGCTTGGGGACGAAAGTTTTGAGGAGATCAAGGCGCAGGAGAAGCTCCTGCCGGAGGGAGAGGTCACCGCCTATGTGCGCTGCGTTACCGCGCCGCTGACGGCCCAGGTAGGGGGCGACTGGGAGGTGCGGGTGTTCCAAAGCGACGACGTTAACGCCTTTGCCCTGCCCGGGCGCCACATCGGCATCTACACCGGGCTCCTTAGCGTCGCCCAGGACGCGGACGCCCTGGCGGCGGTTATCGGCCACGAAATTGCCCACGTGCTGGCCCGCCATGGCAATGCCCGGGTGAGCACGCAAATGGCCACTCAAACGGGCCTCGAGCTGCTCTCGGCGGTCAGCGGCATGCAGAGCCGCCCCGGGGGCGACGATCTTCTTGCGGCCCTGGGCCTGGGGGCTCAGGTGGGCATCCTTTTACCCTTCTCCCGCCAGCAGGAGAGCGAAGCGGACCTCCTGGGGCTGCGCCTCATGGCCGACGCAGGCTTTAACCCCAACGGCGCCCTTCGCCTGTGGGAAGCCATGGGCGCCCAGGAAGGGACCGCACAGCGCCCGCCGGAGCTCCTTTCCACCCACCCGGCGTCCACCACGCGCCTCGCCACCCTGCGCCAGGCCCTTCCGGGGGCCCTGGGTCGCTACGACCAGGCCCGGGCCGCGGGGCGAAGCCCCGCCTGTCGGCTGCTTTAGGTCAGCGAGGCCCGGAAGGGTCGCCCTGCGCCCTTAAGCTGGGGCACCCTTGGCCGATAGCCCTGGGGTAACCCCGGGGTCGGCCCAGGGAAGGGACGCTTTACTATGGTGGATAGCCCGCGCCTGCCCGTTGCGGCGACCCAACGCTCCCCCGCCGCCAACAAAGCGGCCCTCAGCGGCGCCCTTCCCGGGGCCGGGCAAAAACGGGTCGCCACCTTTCTATTCCAGGAAGGCAGCCAGGGCACCTTCGCCTTGGGCAGTCGGCGCTTTCAGGCCTCCCTTCAGGGCGCCCCCCCCCTTAAGCCCGGTGATCAGCTTCTGGTGGAGGGGGGCGGCGAAGGCAAACCCCTCCAGGTGCGGGAACTGCTCCGGAAGGAAGGCCAGAGCCTCAATCAGGCGGCCCTGGATCGGCTCTGGCGCGGGGCCGCGGGGCGCGATCAAAGCCCTCGCGGGGTGAATCAGCAGGCGTCCCAAAGTACCTTTGCCGATCCCCGCCTCCAGGGGCTGGCCCAGGGCCTCCGCGCCCTCAGCAGCCAACTTCCTGCCCTATCCCTAAACGCCCTTTCGGCGAACAGTCTGCAAGCGGCCCTCGAGGAAAGCGGCATTTTTTTCGAGGGCAAGCTCAAGGCCGGTCAGGCGCCCGCGCGAGATCAGCGAGGCGTGCTCCTCAAGCTGCGGGCGGAGATTCAGGAAGCCCTCGCCCAGCGCCGGCAGGGCAGCCCCTCGTCTCCGCAAAGCCAGCCCCCCCGCACCGGCGCCGCCCACGGCCAAGCCACGCAAGTGCAGGCCAGCGCCGCCCAGCGCCTCGGCAGCGAACTGCAATCGCCTCAGCTAACCCCAGCGCCGAGGCAGGAGGGTCGAAGGAAGGTAGGAGAAGCGCCGGGAAAGGCCGAGGGTAAGGCCGCTTCCGGGGAGGCCCCGCTGCTGGAGCTCGAGCGCGCCCTCGCGGAAGACACGGCGAAGCTTCAACGCCTTGAACGGCAGCTTGACCAGGGCCTCGCCCGCCTGCGCCTGTTCCAGCATCACAGCTTGAGCCAGCCCCCGGACCAGCCCAGCTGGCTTCTCGAACTCCCCATCGCCTTCGCCAACAAGGAACAGCTTTGGCAGGTGCAAATTCGCCGCGAGGCGCCGCGGCGAGACCCGGTCGAGGGCGCAGCGCGATGGATGGCACGGCTGGCCGTGGAGCCGGGCACGGCCAACGCCATCGAGGGGCAGATCACCCTCGAAGGGCGGCACTTAAGTGGGCGCCTTTGGTGCACGGCGCCAGAAACGGAGGCCCGGCTCGGGGCCGCCCTTGGCGGCCTGCGCACCCACCTCGCGGAGCAGGGCTTTGTGGTGGACCAGTTTGGCGTACACCGGGGGCAGGCCCCCGCGCACCTGCGCGTGGCCACGGTGGCGCCGAAACCATGAAGGACCAGAACCCGGGCCAGAGCATCGCCGTGGCATTGAAGTGGGAGGGGACGCGGGAGCGGGCGCCGGAGGTGCTCGCGAGCGGCCGCGCGGCCATTGCCGAGGAAATCCTCCGCCGCGCCGACGCCGCCGGCGTACCCCACTATCCAGACCCGGAGCTGGCTCCCTTGCTGGCCCTCGTGCCCCCCAGCCATGAGGTGCCCCCAGCCCTCTTCCGCGCCGTCGCCGAGGTGCTGGCCTTCACCTACTGGACCCTAGGCAAGCGCCCGGGGGATGGCCGCGCTGACGGTCCCTAAGTCCCCGCGGAGTGCTGCAGGGCCCCTGGGACTGTGGCACCCTAATCTTCGTTGCTTCGCCGGGGATTGCCCATGGCCGCACGGCGCCTGCCCTACGCCCTTGAACGAGCCCGAGCCCACGGGTGCTCGGCCGGCCTTCTTTTGGGTCTGCTGCTCGCGAGCCTCAGCGTCAACGCTGCTCCCCCTGCCCCGGCGGCGGAGTATTACGCCCGGGCCGTGAGCGCTGCCCAGGGCGGCGCGACCCTTCAAGGTCGGCTCGCCCTCGAGCCCCTGCTCCATCGGCCCCGCCTTTCCCGGGAACAGCGCGCCTTTGCCTATTTCCTCCGAGGCCTTTTGTTCTACCGAGATCAACTGTTTGTCTCCGCGGCCCAGGATTATCAGCGCGCCCTCGAGTTCGACCCGAACCTTGCGCCAGCGCAGAACGCATTGGCCTGGCTGTCCCTGAAGGGGCTTGGGGTCGCCCCTAATCCCCGCCGGGCCCGCAGCCTCTACGCCCGGGCGGCGCGCCAGGGCCATGAAGAGGCGCTCTTTAACGGGGCCGTGCTTCGGGAACAGGGCCTCGGAGGGCCCGTGGATCTTGCCGGGGCCCTGGCCTTCTATCGCGAAGCCGCTTCCCAGGGCCATGAGCCGTCTCTGCTGCGCGCAGGCGAGCTCCTCGCCCAGGGGCAGGCGCCGGCAGGCCTGGCCGCGCCCATCGAAGCGCTCCTCACCACTGCTGCGGAAGCAGGCCTCGGGGAGGCTGCGGCGCTGCTCGCTACCCTCTGGGCACCCCGGGATAGGGAGCAGGCCCGGGGCTGGCGCCTGCGCGCCGCCACCGCGGGGGTTCCAAGGGCTCAATTCGAATTCGCAGCAGAGCTTGAGGACGCCGGGAACGGATCGGATGCCCTGCAATGGCTCAAGGCTGCCGCCAAGGCGGGCCACGAGGGGGCTCAGCGCCGCCTGGCCTGGGCCCTGGAAAGCGGGCGCCTTGGACGCCGCGATCTGCCCGAAGCTCTGCGTTGGTACGCCCGGGCTGCGGCCAAGGACGACCCCTACGCGCAAACGGCGCTGGCGCGGCTGAAGTGGACCGGGCAGGGCCTGGCCCAAGATCAAACGGGGGCCCTCACGCTCCTACGGAAAGCCAGCGCGGCAGGCTACCAGGACGCCCAGCGCGCCCTAGCCTGGCACCTGGCCACCGCCGCGAATCCCGAGCTTCGCGATGGCGCCTACGCCCGGGCCCTCGCGGAACCCCTCGCCCAGGCGGCACCCACGGCCTCCCACCTGGCCGTGCTGGCCGCGGCCCACGCCGCTAGCGGGGATTTTGCGGAAGCCCTGCGCTGGCAGAGGCGCGCCCTGGCCTCGGCCGCCGACCCCCAACCGCTTCAGCGGGCCCTCCTGGCCTACGAACGCAAGGAACTACTTCTTGAATAAACCAACGGATGAAGCGGACCACGCCCACCAGGGCACGCTGGTTTGGGATGGCTGGCTACGCCTCTTTCACTGGACCCTCGCCGCCGCCGTGGGGGTCTGCGTCTACACGGGCCTCTTCGGCGGCTTCGAGGCCATGGACTGGCATCAGTGGGGTGGCTTCACCGTGCTGGCCCTCGTGCTCTTCCGCCTCCTGTGGGGCATGGCCGGCCCCGCCACGGCGCGTTTCAGCGATTTTCTCCGGGGGCCGGGGACGGTGCTGGCCTATCTTCGGGCGTTAGGCCCGGGCCAAGCGCCCCAGCGCCGGGGGCACAATCCCCTCGGCGGCTGGGCCGTGGTGCTGATCCTTCTGGTGGTGGGGCTCCAGGGGGTAACGGGGCTCTTCACCACGGACGATCTCTTCGTGGAGGGACCCCTTTACGACCTCGCCAGCGACGGCTGGGCACGGCTCGCAAACCAAATCCATGGGCTGGGCCCCTGGACCGTGGGCGGCGTGGTGGGCCTCCATCTGCTGGCCCTGGCGGTGCATCGCGGAGTCTTCAAGGAGCGCCTGCTCGGCGCCATGGTGAGCGGCCGGCGACCGGAACACACGGGGGAGGATGTGCAGCGCCGCCCCCTCCTGGGGGGCGGGCTGATGGTGCTGGCGGCGGGGGTGGTGTGGGCCGTGCTGACCTACCTACCCTAGGCCCCCAGGGCGGGGGGCTTACTTCGCGCGGAAGCTGTCGTGGCAGCCCTTGCAGGTGCCCCCGAGGGTTTTAAAAGCGCCCATGAAGGCGGCCTGATCGCCGCTATCGGCCACGGCGCCGAGGGCCGCGGCGGCTTCCAGGAAGTTCTGCCGACGCTCGGCGAAGGTGTCCGGATCGCTCCAGATTTCCGCCTTGGCATGGCCCCCTTCGATGTAGGAGTCGGCGGGGAAAATATGCTGGGTGACCGGCGCCAGGGCCGCAATGCCCTTCGCGTGGAGGGCGAGATCCTGCTGATGGGGTACTTCTCCCTTGATGATGCCCACCATCGCGCTCATGTGGCCGCCGATGGCTTCAAAAATCGCTTCCCGGTATTCCGCCGCGCCTTCGTCTGCGGCCTGGGCGCCGCTGGCCAGAAGGGCCGCCGACAGGATGGCCGCGCGAAGGGGCCGGGCTTGAAAAAATGCCATGGTGCATCTCCTGAAAATGCTGGGGGATAAGGCGTTTCCGTGCGCCCTCAGTGTGCCCAGCGCGAGGGAGAACGCAAGCCCCGATTGCGAGGGCCGCGGGGGCGGGGTAACGTCTTCTTTTTACCCAAGGACTGCGCGCCATGTCGGAAGGGACCCATCCCGCCGCCGCCCCCGATGCCAAGGACAGCGCCAGCGCCGATGCGCTGGGCAACTTCGAAAACACCTTAGACGCCCTCGAGGCCCTGGTGGAGCAGCTGGAAAGCGGCGATCTTTCCCTCGAGGCCGCCCTCGGCGCCTTCGAACAGGGCATTGCCCTAACGCGCCAGTGCCAGAAGGTGCTTTCCGTGGCAGAGCAGCGGGTCCGCGTCCTTCTGGAGGAAGACGGCGCCCTGCGCACCGAACCCCTCAGCCCTAGCGACGCCCCTTGAGCCCGGAACCCTTCGACGCCTGGCTGGCGGCGCAGCGCCCGGCCATCGACGGCGCCCTCACGGCCGTTCTGGCCCGGGCCGGGGCGGCCACGGAAAATTTGGGGAACGCGCTGACGCACGCCGTTTTGCTGGGGGGCAAGCGCCTTCGCCCTGCCCTAGCCCTTGCGGCCCAGGAGGCCCTCGCCCCTAAGGCCGCACCGGAGCCGGCGCTCATGGCCGGGGTGGCCGTGGAGCTGATCCACGCCTATTCCCTCGTCCACGACGACCTACCGGCCATGGACGACGACGCCCTCCGCCGAGGTCAGCCCACGGTGCACGTGGCCTTCGGGGAGGCCACGGCAATCCTCGCCGGCGACGGTCTCCTTACGCTCGCCTTTGAACATCTGGCCAGCGCACCGGAGCTGGCGCCCCTTCCCCCCGCCCAGCGGCTACAAATGCTGCGCACCCTAGGGCGCGCCGCCGGCGTTGCGGGCATGGTCGGGGGCCAAGCGCTCGACATGGCCAGCACGGGGGAGCGCATCACGGAAGACGCCCTCAGCGCCCTCCACCAGGGGAAAACTGGCGCCCTCATTCGCGCCGCCCTCACCCTGGGCGCCCTCACCACCGGGGAGGCCGCCCCGGCCCACTTCGAAGCCCTCGAGGCCTACGGCGAGGCGCTCGGGCTCCTGTTCCAGGTGACGGACGATCTTCTTGATGCCACGGGGGATACGGTCACCCTGGGGAAGACCGCGGGGGCTGATGCCGCCCTGGGGAAGGCCACCTACGTGTCGATCCTGGGCCTTGCGGGCGCCGAGGCTCGCGCCGACGGCCTTCTTGAAGCGGGTCTTGAGGCCCTTTCCCCCCTGCCCCAGGGCGACCGCTTAGCCGCTGCCCTGCACTGGGTTCGGAATCGCCGCTTTTAATGGGACGGCCGGGAAAGTGTCAGGTAAAGTAAACAGTCAAATTCGTCCGCAGAACACTGCGGCACCGGTCTAAGGCACGGCATGATTGAAGCCATTCCCAGCGAGCGGCCCCTTACCCCGCTTCTCGATCGCATCGACGGCCCGGAAGCGCTGCGCCGCCTGCGCCCGGAACAGCTCCCGGAGCTGGCCGAAGAGCTTCGCCACTTCCTGGCCTGGAGCGTTAGCCAAAGCGGCGGCCACTTCGGCGCTGGCCTTGGGGTGGTAGAACTCACCCTGGCCTTGCATTACAGCTTTAACACCCCGGAGGATCGCATCGTCTGGGACGTAGGCCATCAAGCCTATCCGCATAAGATCCTCACTGGTCGACGGGAGGCCATGCCAAGTATCCGCCAATACGGCGGCCTGGCCCCCTTCCCCCAGCGGGACGAATCCCCCTTCGATACCTTCGGCGTGGGCCATTCGAGCACCTCCATCAGCGCTGCCCTAGGCATGGCCCTAGCCTCGGCCCGGTCCGGCTCGGACCGCCGAGCCATCGCGGTCATCGGTGACGGCGCCATGACCGCCGGCCTTGCCTTCGAAGCTTTGAACCACGCCGGAGAGGTGGACGAAGACCTCCTGGTGATTCTGAACGACAACGCCATGTCCATTTCGGAAAACGTGGGCGGCCTGTCGCGCTACTTCGCCCGCATCTTCGCCAGCCGGCTCTACGCCTCCGTGCGCGAGGGCAGCAAGCGGGTTCTGAAGCGCATTCCCGGGGCCAGCGGCGTGGCCCGCCGCGCCGAGGAGCACATGAAGGGCATGGTGGTGCCGGGCACGCTCTTCGAGGAGCTCGGCTTTAACTACATCGGCCCGGTAGACGGGCACAACTTAGAAGAGCTGCTCTCGGCCTTCCGTACGCTGAAGCACCTCCGGGGGCCCCAGTTCCTCCACGTCATTACGCAGAAGGGGAAGGGCTTTAAGCCGGCGGAGCAGGATCCCCACGGCATGCATTCCCTCGCCAAGGTGAAGCCCAAGGGCAGCCCCCCCGCTAGCAACGGGCCGAAGTACGCCAACGTCTTCGGGCAGTGGCTGGTGGCTATGGCCGAGCAAGATCCCAAGCTCATAGGCATCACCCCGGCGATGTCCGAAGGCTCCGATCTCATTGCCTTCTCCAAGCGCTTCCCAGAGCGCTACTTCGACGTGGGCATCGCCGAGCAACACGCCGTGGCCCTGGCCGCGGGGCTGGCCTGCGAGGGGGCGAAGCCCGTGGTGGCGATCTACTCCACCTTCCTCCAGCGAGCCTACGATCAGCTCATTCACGACGTGGCCATTCAGGGCCTCGACGTGCTCTTTGCCCTGGATCGGGCAGGGCTCGTGGAAGACGGGCCCACCCACGCGGGCATCTTCGATTTGAGCTTCCTGCGCTGCATCCCCGATCTCGTGATCATGGTGCCGGCAGACGAAAATGAAACCCGAGCCATGCTCACCACGGGCTACCAGCATCCCGGGCCCGCCGCGGTGCGCTATCCCCGGGGGACGGGGCCGGGCACGCCCATCGACGAGGCCCTCTCGGCCCTGCCCATCGGCAAGGCGGAGGTGCTACGGGAAGGCTCCCGGGTGGCGCTCCTGGCCTTCGGCCCGCTTGTGCAGCCGGCCCTGGCCGCAGGGGAAGTCCTGGATGCCACGGTGGTGAATATGCGCTTTGTGAAGCCGTTGGATGAGGCCTGCATCGCCGAGCTGGCCAAGCAGCACGAACTGCTGGTCACCTTGGAAGAGAACGTTATTGCCGGAGGCGCGGGCTCCGCCGTGCTGGAGTATCTCGGCACGCTAGGCAAGGCGCCGCCCTGCCTCACCCTGGGCCTCCCCGATCGCTGGCTCCCCCATGGCAGCCCGGAAACGGTGCTCACGGAGCTGGGGCTAGACCGGGACGGCATCGTTAAAACCGTAGAAGCGCGGCTAGGCGCCCTCTAGGGCTGGGAAAAGTGGTCCCAGCCCGCCTGACCCAGCGCCGGTAAGCCGCGAAGCCCGGCCTCGGCCTCGCAGACGCCGATCTCCTGAATCGCGACGCCCCCCAACACTGCCAGAGCGGTGAGCTTCTCCGCCGAGGCTTCCCCCGGGGGCAAGGTGAAAAGCAGCTCGTAGTCATCGCCGCCGGTGAGCGCGGCCTCGAAGGTACCCACCCGGGGCACCGCTTCGGGATCCACCCGCATCCCGACCCCGGAGGCCTCCGCGAGATGGCCCAGCTCGGCCGCCAAGCCATCGGAGATATCAATGCACGCCGTGGCCTTACCGCGGAGGGCAAGGCCCAGGGCGACCCGGGGCTCGGGCGTCAGATAGGGCGCCAGCGCAGCGGGAACGGCCGCTAGCGTCAGCTCCGCGGGCACCAGCCCTGAGGCGCCGAGCGCCTGCCGCCCGGCGAGGCCCGCCCCCAGGGTGCCGCTCACAAAGATTCGATCCCCCACCTTGGCCCCGCTTCTGAGCAGCGCCTGGGCCGGGGGTACCCAGCCTGTGACGGTCACGGACACCTGCAGGGGGCCTCGCGCGAGGTTGCCCCCCACAAGGGTCGCGCTCGGGGCATGGGCCGCCAGGCAGGCGAGCACCCCATCGCAAAAGCCGTCGATCCAGGCGGAGGTGAGGTCCGGGGCCGTGAGGGCAATCAGCAGCGGTCCGGGCTCCGCGCCCATGGCCGCCAGATCGGACAGGTTCACCGCAAGGGACCGCCAGGCCAGCAGGGCTGGGGCAAGATCGGCGGGAAAGTGGCGGTCGGCCACGAGCGTATCGGTGGAGAGGACCTGCCCCTGACCGGGCGGCGGCTGAATCAGCGCGGCGTCATCTCCGGGACCGAGGAGCACGGTGGGCCCGGTGGCGGGAAGGCGGCGGCGCAGCGCCGCAATCAGTTCAAACTCTGAGGCCATGGCCCGCCCTAGCGTTTGCTTTGGGCGCTCATCTCCGGGGCGCGGAGCTGGCGCGCGACGCCGTCTAGGACGGCATTGATGAAGCGATGGCTTTCGCTGGCCCCAAAGCGATGGGCCAGGGTAATGCACTGATCGAAGACCACGCGCACAGGGACGTCGATGCGCTCCGCAAGCTCCCAGCTGCCCAGGCGCAGAATCGCGCGGGTCACGGGGTCCAAGCTGGCCGGGGAGCGATCAAGCGCCGGCGCGTAATGCGCATCCACCGTGGGGAGGTCCTTCAGGATGGCCAGCAGCGCCTCCTGGAAGTAGCCCCGATCGGCCTGGGCGAAATCTTGCTCGGCCAGAAACTGCGCCATCAGCGCCGAGGCCGAGGTGTCGTTCATTTGCTGCTGATAGAGGGCCTGCACCACAAAGTGCCGAGCCCGGAGCCGGGCATCGGCGCCGCTCGCGGGCGTGGGCGCGCCCTCTTCGGATTCGCTCACGGCTTAGGCGTTCCCGTCCAGCGCACGGAGGAAGCTGACCATTTCCAGGGCCGTCATGGCCGCATCGGCGCCCTTGTTCCCCGCCTTGGTGCCGCTGCGCTCCACCGCTTGCTCGATGCTGTCGGTGGTGAGCAGGCCGAAGGTCACAGGGATACCCGTGGCTTGCTGAAGGGCCATGAGCCCGGAGGCCGCCTGCCCAGCCACGAATTCAAAGTGCGGCGTGCCGCCGCGAATGACCGCCCCAAGGACGATCACCGCATCAAAGTTGCCCTGCTCGACCACCTTCTTCGCGGCCAGGGGCAGTTCCCAGGCGCCGGGGACCTTGTAATGCGCGATATTCTCCGCGGCAACGCCGTGGCGCCGCAGGGCGTCTTCCGCCCCCGCCACCAGGGAATCCACGACGAAGGCGTTGAAGCGCGCCGCCACAATGGCGAAGCGTGCGCCCTGGGCGTCGAAGCGCCCCTCAAAAGTTACCGATCCACTCATGCCTTTTCCCCCTGGGCGGCGGCGTCCTTCGCGCCCTCCTCCGCCGATCGAATCGTGCCATCGGCCATGACGTACTCGACAATTTCGAGGTCAAAACCGGAGATGGCGTTGTAACGGGTGGGGAAGGACATAAGCCGCATGCGCTTCACCCCCACGGACCGCAGAATCTGCGACCCCAGGCCCACGGAGTGATACACGCTCGATCCGTCGGCCCGAAGGCTCCGATTATAGCTTGGGGTGGCGGGAAAGAGTTCAAAGCGCTCCAGCGCATCTTCCGGCCGGTCACCGCCGGCGAGAAGCACCACCACCCCCGTGCCTTCCTCCGCCACCCGCGCCAGGGCCTGATCCAGGGACCAGCTGGGGGGACCGGGGCGTTTCGCCCCCACGATATCCAGCAGCGTGTTAGGCACGTGGACCCGCACCAGGGTGGGATCACTGGGGTTTACATCCCCGCGCACGAGCGCCAGATGCACCTGGCCGTGAAGCGTGTCCCGGAAGGCGTGAACCTGGAAGGGGCCGTGGGCCGTTTCGATTTCCTTTTCCCCCACCTTTTCCACGGTGGAATCGTGGAGGGCGCGGTAGTGCACCAGATCGGCAATGGTACCGAGGCGCAGGTCGTGTTCTTCCGCAAAGGCTTCGAGATCGGGGAGGCGGGCCATGGTGCCGTCTTCGTTCATGATCTCCACGATCACCGCCGCCGGGGCACAGCCCGCAAGGCGCGCCAAATCCACGGAGGCTTCCGTATGGCCGGCTCGGCTTAGCACCCCGCCGGGTTCGGCCATGAGGGGAAAGACATGCCCCGGGGTCACGATGTCATCGGCGGTGGTGGCGGGATCCACGGCCACGGCGATGGTCTTCGCCCGATCTGCAGCGGAAATCCCCGTGGTCACCCCCTCCGCCGCTTCGATGGACACGGTGAAGTTGGTGTGATGCTTCGAACGGTTGCTGGTGGCCATGGGCGTGAGCCGTAGCTCCCGGCACCGATCGATGGTCATGGGCATGCAAATGAGGCCCCGGGCATGGCGCGCCATGAAGTTCACGGCCTCGGGGGTGACGTGCTCCGCCGCCATAACGAGATCGCCTTCGTTTTCCCGGTCTTCGTCATCCAGAAGCACGATCATCTTGCCTGCGCGCAGGTCTTCGACGAGCTCTTCAACGGAGGAAAAGGCCATAGCGTTCGTTCCTTCAATCCTTAGATCACGGTTCAGGACCGCGTGGGGTCGGCACTATAACGCAGGCGGAGCCGCAAATCGGTGCCTATTTGGCGATGCTCAAAGAGGGTGAAGCGCTTGGCCTCGGCCAGGGTGGCCAGCGTCAGGCCAGCAAGGGGCCGGGCATCGGCGCCCAGGATCAGGGGTGCTTGGTACATAAGCACCTCGTCCACGGCGTTCTGCGAAAGGGCCGCCGCGGCGAGCGTAGGGCCACACTCCAGCAGCACATCCCCGAAATTTCGGGCGGCACACCAGGCACCCACGGCGTCGAAGGGGGCCTCGGCCTCGACCGCACTTAGGGCCACGAGGCTTGCCCCGGCCTCTTCCAGGGCGCGAGCCCGGGCGGGATCGGCCTCCGGGCCGTGGAACAGCACAACACCGGGGGCGGAAAAGAGCTGGGCCGTGGGCGGGGTCCGCAGGTGACGATCGAGCACCACCCGATGGTGGGGCCGCTCCGCAAGGGCAGCCCGGTCCGTGGCGTCAAGCTCAGGAAGCGCCGCGAGGCGAAGGGTCAGGCGGGGATCATCGGCGAGCACGGTCCCGACGCCGGTCAGAAGCACGGGGCTTCGCGCCCGCCAGCGCTGCACGTCCTGCCGGGCCTCGGGGCCCGTAATCCATTGGCTTTCCCCGCTGGCCATGGCCGTGCGCCCATCGAGGGAGGCGGCGAGCTTCAGGCGCACCCATGGGCGACCCCGAGGGACAGAAAGCCTGCGTTCAGAAGCTCCGCGGCGTCTTCCTCGACCCCAACGGTGAGGGCAATCCCCGCTTCCCGCAGCCGCGCGAGTCCGGCGCCCGCCACCTGGGGGTGGGGATCGCCGCCGGCGACCACCACCCGGGCGATGCCCGCGGCGAGGATCGCATCCACGCAGGGGGGCGTGCGGCCGTAGTGATTGCAGGGTTCGAGCGTAACGTAGAGGGTGGCGCCGCGGGCGCGCGCCCCGGCCTGGGCCAGCGCCGTCACCTCGGCGTGGGGACCGCCGGGACGGGCCGTGGTACCGCGGCCGATGATCTGGCCATCGACCACGACCACGGCACCCACGGAGGGGTTCGGCCAGGTGCGATAAATCCCCGTCTCTGCCTGGGCCAGGGCCTCACGCATGAAGGCGTGATCAGGGCCCGGGGCGCTCACGCTTTGGGCTCGCCGTCGCTCCGGCCGAGGCGCTCGATTTCCTGCTGGAACTCGCTGACGTCCTGGAAATCGCG
>RGAU01000350.1 GCA_009919975.1 Gammaproteobacteria bacterium | reverse complement strand
GTCGCCGCTCACCCCCGGAGAGCTGGCTGCCCAGGCGCCGCCGTCGGTCGCTTAGGGAAAACTCCTCCAGCAGCGCATCGCAGCGTTGGCGGCGCGCCTGGCGGGTGAGGTCGTCGCGCAGCTCAAGGATGGCGAGGAGGTTGTCCTCTACGGAGAGCCCCCGAAACACGCTAGCTTCCTGGGGTAGGTAGGCGATACCACGTTTAGCCCGGGCGTGGATGGGTTCGCGGGTGATGACCGCTTCCCCCAGACGAATTTCTCCACCATCGGGGCGCACCAGGCCCACGAGCATGTAAAAGGTGGTGGTTTTCCCGGCGCCGTTGGGCCCCAGCAGCCCGAGCACCTCCCCGGGGCGCACGGACAGGCCGACGTCCTCGACCACCGTGGTTTGTCCGTAGCGCTTCCGAAGCCCTAGGGCCCGGAGCGGCGGCGTGAGCTTAGGGGTTGGGCTCATCGCTGTCCGCCCCTTCGGCCCCCCGGGGGCTGCGAAGCCGGGCCGGTTCGATCACCATGCGCACGGGTGCGCCGTCAGCGCCGGCGCTAGCGGCTACCTTCCGCGTGGTGAGATCGTAGGAAATGACGTCGCCCTCGAAGCGGTCTTCGGCCTGCTCAAGCTGAGCGGCGCCGAGAAGCTCGATGCGTCCCGCATCGGTGTAATAAATAATCGTTTGAGCCCGGGCCCGCACGGGCTCGGCGCCAGGCTCGGGGGTTTGCTCGTAGCGGGCGAGGAGATCCTGCTCCCGGTCCCCTTCGGCGGTAATGCGCTGCACCTGCTGGGCATCCGTTTCGATGATGAGGCGTTCGGCCCGCACCTTCAGGGACCCCTGGTCGAGGCGCACGGACCCGCTGTAGGTCGCCGTGCCCGTGGCGTCGTCGAGCTCAGCCCGATCCGCTTCGATTTCGATCGGCTGCTGCTCATCATCCGGCAGAGCCTGGGCGCCGCTGGAAAGCAGCAGTGCGAAAAGAACGGCCGGGACGGCGGTGGAGCGCATCATGGCAAGCTATCCGGGTAAAAGGTCGAATGTACACGCGCATCGGCGCGCCCCAGGGTGAGGAACCCGACCCCCAGGGCGAGGCTTAAGCCCTCTGCCTGCGTGATCCCCTCTGCGCTTTCGATCATAACAGGGGCGACGCTCTCCGCGTATTGGGCCGCGGGAAAGAGGCTGAGGGTGTCCGTGCGAAAGCGGAGCACGGTGCCGTCTTCCCGGGGCCGAGCTGCGCGGACGTTTCCGGTCAGCATGACCTTATCGGAGTTGGCCACGGCGCTATCCGGGGCTCGCAGAAGGGCTTCGCTGCCGTCTAGCCTTCCCTGGTCGGCCTC
>RGAU01000349.1 GCA_009919975.1 Gammaproteobacteria bacterium | reverse complement strand
GGAGGAGAAGAAGTATTTGAGTTCGAAAACGCCCCGGGGGGTATGCATGTACTTCCGGGTGGTCACCCGGGAGATGGTCGATTCGTGCATGCCGATGGCGTCGGCGATCTCCGCAAGCACCAAGGGCTTCATCGCCTCCGGCCCGAATTCCAGAAAGCCCCGCTGGTGCTCCACGATACGCTGGGAGACCTTGAGGAGCGTTTCATTTCGGCTCTGCAGGCTTTTCAGGAACCACCGGGCTTCCTGCAGATGATCCTTTAAAAATTGGTTGTCGGCGCTGCTGTCCGCCCGGCGTACGAGCCCTGCGTAGCCGCTGTGGATCCGCAGCTTGGGCGTGGCGTCGGGGTTTAGCTCCACCACCCAGCGTCGATGATGACGGCGGACCAGCACATCGGGGACCACGTATTCCGTCTCCGCCGGGGCCAGCTGGGCCGCGGGGCGGGGATTTAAGCTCTGGATGAGGCGAAGCGCTTCCCCGAGCGCGGTCTCGGAAAGGCGGCTGCGGCGCATCAAGGTGGCGTAGTCGCGATTTCCGAGGAGATCGAGGTAGTGCTCAAGCACCAGCCGGGCATCGGCGAGGTGGGGCGTGTCGTCAGGAAACTCCCGAAGCTGGAGCAGGAGGCTTTCCCCGAGGTTTCGGGCAAACATGCCGGGGGGATCGAACTGCTGCAGTCGGTGCAGCACGGCGATGACTTCGTCTTCTTCGATGTCCAGGGAAGGTTCAAAACCTTCCAGCAGCTCGTCGACGCTTTGGGTCAAAAAGCCGTCGCTGTTCAAGGCGTCGATTAGCGCTTCCGCGATCAAAAGGTCGCGTTCGGAAAGGCGGGTGAGGTTTAGCTGCCAGCGAAGCTGATCGGTGAGGCTTTCGCTGGCCTCGTTCCGGCTGTCGAAGTCGAAGTCATCGTCGCTGGGGGCTGGACCCGGGCCCGCGGGGGCGCTGTAGACCTCATCCCAGCTTGCGTCTACGGGGAGGTCCTCTGGGATGGCCTCGCTCCATTCCGAATCGGGACTCGCCTCCGTGGGGTCATAGTCCGGCTCCGGCGCCGAGGCGAGGTCCGCCTCAAAGTCCTGAGCAGCGCCGTCGCTGTCGAAGTCGCCGCCACGTGAGTCGCTGTCGAAGTCACTTTCCGTGCGCGCGTCGCCGCCGGCATTGCCATCGAAATCGCCATCGAAATCGCCGTCCCCGTCGCTGCCGCCCTCCTGGTCATCCTCGAGCTCGAGCATGGGGTTGCTGTCTAGGGCCTCCTGGATTTCCTGCTGCATTTCAAGCGAGGAAAGCTGCAGCAAGCGGATGGCTTGCTGAAGCTGGGGGGTCATGGTG
>RGAU01000348.1 GCA_009919975.1 Gammaproteobacteria bacterium | reverse complement strand
AGGCTGCGCGGCATGTAGACAAAGATGTTGGCCAGATCCTGAATTAGCCACTGGCTCCAGAGGTAGGCCGTGGTGAGCCACTGAATGGCCACCCAGTAGGCCGGAATGGGTTCGCCATGGGTTTTAAGAAAGCGCGTCTCGAGCTTCGTCACCACCCAGCGATAGGCTAGAAAGCCCGTCACAATGGCGACTGCATAGCCCAGAAGGGATTTCACGAGCATGCCCTCGAGGTTGCTCGGGGCGAAGACCGTGAGTACGAGGAAGGTAGTGCTGACGGGGATGCCAAAGCGCGTGAGCCCCAGAATAAAAAGGGGCGGGATCACTCGATGCCCCCGGGGGGCTCGGGGAATTTGGTCAAGCGGCCATAGGAAACATCGCCATCGTAGGCGACCCAGCCCCACACCAGCACGGCGATCAGCACGGAGACCGCCCAGGCCCAAAGAATCCACCAGGGCCGGTGGGAGTTCGACGAAATAAAGGTGCCGAGGGTTTGGATCGCGTCGTTGGCCACAATGGAGTAGGCAGCCAAGATGAAGCCCACGAACATGAGCATTTCCGGAACGGTCACAACAGCTCCTTGCCATTCAATGCAGGCGCGCTTCGCACCCGGTGCAAGGGACGGCGTTCCGCCCCGGTGCTCTAGACCCAGCGTTACCTTCCAAGGCAACGGGGGCCGAGTATGCCTGCCTTAGAAATGGCTTGTCATGCGTGTCCTATGACATGCAGATCGCGCCACCTCGCCTTTGCCTAGACCTGCGGAATCCCCAAAACGCGTCCCTGCTGCGGGGGGCGGGGCAGGGGGGCGTGGGCCTTCGCCACGTATTCCAGGCGGGCGAGGGCGTCCTCGGGGAAGGGAGCGGTGCGCCGGGTGGCCATGGAGACGTGAAGGGCCATCTGCTCGGAGGTTGCGATCAGTCGATCGCCCGCGTGGAGGTGCTCAAAGAAGTGCAGGCGCTTTTGGTCAAAGCCCAGGAGCTGCCAGCTTACGGTGAAGTGCTCCCCGAGGCTTAGCTCCTGGAGATAGCAGACGTGGACCTCCGCAGTGAAAAGGGACGCCTGGGCCGTTTCGACGTAGCGGGCGCCTAGCCCTAACTGGTCGTAGGCAAAGTCCACGGCTCGATCGAAGGCGACGTGGTAGTAGGCCATGTTCATGTGACCGTTGTAGTCGATCCAGGCGGGCTCCACGGTTTGCTCCGGGCAGGGCAGGGGCCCGGGGAAGGCAGGCCATTGGGTGGGGTCCTGGGTCAGGTCGAAGGGTGAGGCCATGGGTGGGCTCCATTTTTTCCGCAGCTTCGCTTCAGGCCGATTTCAGCTGGCCCTGGGCACCGTAGGGGC
>RGAU01000347.1 GCA_009919975.1 Gammaproteobacteria bacterium | reverse complement strand
GCATGGCGGTGGTGGGTGCGGACGGTGAGAGCGGAGGCACGGTGGTCGATGTCTGGATTGACGTCAGCGAGGCCATCATTCGCTACTACGAGTTTGAGCTCCCCGACGGCGGTCGCCGCCTCGTGCCCGTGAACTTCACGCGCATCCCCGGGCTGCTCGATCCCCTGAACTTCATGAATCCCGGCAAGGGTAAGCATGGTCCCGTCACCGTGGGTTCCATCCTCGGCGCGCATTTCAAGGACGTGCCGGCGCTGGCCAACCCCGATCAGGTGACCAAGCTCGAAGAGGACAAGATCATGGCCTACTACGGCGGTGGTTACCTCTACGCGAAAGCGTCCCGGGCTGAGCCCCTGTTCTAATGCAGCTCTCGGAGCACGACGAAGGCGCCCATCCCGGGGCGCTACCGGCGGCGCTCCCGGAGGGGGAGCAGTTGCTATGGCAAGGCCGGCCCTCGGCGCGAGGGCTGGCCCGCCAAAATTTCCACGTCCTCGGCGTCGGGCTGTACTTTCTGGCGCTGCTGGTTTGGCGCACCCTATCCGTGGCTGCGGAGCCAGGAAACGGGCTGGCGGAAGGCCTCTCCGCGGCCTCCGTGCTGGTGATGCGCCCTGAAGCGCCATGGTAAGGGGCTCGGCGACCTGTGCTTTACGGTGCGGGAAAGCGAGCGTCCCTCCTGGGCCATGCTCTGGCCTAGCGTTCGTCCCTGGCGTTGGCGCCACCCTGAGCCGAGCTTTCGCTGCGTTCCTAACGGGGAGGCGGTGGCTTCGAAGGTAAAAGCTGCGCTAGAGAAGAGCGCCCCGGCCACGGCACACGCCCCGGCCAGCCGAGTTGCCGGTGCGGATTCGCCCGCCGCGACCCTAACGGTGAGCTCATGAGTACCCTCCATGCCCATCAGCAAGTCATCCCGCGCCCCGTCGCCTGGATGGCCGGCATGCTAGTTACCCTGTCCCTTCTCGGAGCAGGGGTCGCGCGCTATACGGGATATAACGCCACAAGCCTTCCCGATACGCCCCTTCTTAGCGCAGAGGCGGTGGTACTCCATATCAGCAGCCAGGATCGTCTCCAGGTGCGAAGTTCGGCGGGCGTGCTCATGGACTTCGGTCCCGGGGAGGGCGGCTTTCTCCGCGGCGTTCATCGGGCCTTGGGACGCACCCGCCTTCAAGCGGGCGTTGATCTTGAGGCGCCCTATCTCATTCAGCGCTGGGGAGACGGGCGCGTCTCCCTCCACGATCCGGAAACGGAATCGCATGTCGAAATGATGGCCTTTGGCGAGGACAACGCAGCCCTCATGACCGAGGTCTGGCGGGCTGCAGTGAAGGCAGCGAGCCAAGGTGAGGAAAGGAGTTGGAAAT
>RGAU01000346.1 GCA_009919975.1 Gammaproteobacteria bacterium | reverse complement strand
CTAGGGGCCACCGTGATCGGTCTCCTTGCCTTCGCCCCCATTGGCCTGACCGATGGAGATACGGGTCAATTCTTGAACTCTCTCTTTTGGACGGTGGCCTTTGCGCTCATGCTGTCCTGGCTCCTAGCCGTAACCGTGGTGCCGTCCCTTGGCGCACGATTGCTCAAGGGCCTTGGAACGGCGCAGGTTCGGCCGTTCTTTCTCAAGGGTAGCTATCAAAAGCTTATTGCCGTGGCCCTGCGGCGGCGTTTTTCCGCCACGGGGTTGGTGCTCCTTCTTTCCCTATCTTCAATTTATGCCTTTAGTTGGGTTGAACAGTCCTTTTTCCCGAGGACTAATTCACCGCTTTTCCATGTGGATTTCCTGCTGCCGGAGGGTAGTGATATTCGCTTTACCGCTGAGCGGGTGGAGGAAGTCGAAGCGCAGATCCTCGCGCTGCCCGAAGTTACAGCCGTGACCAGCTACATCGGCCGGGGGGCAAACCGCTACACCGCTACCCAGCGCCCAGAGCAGCCAAATCCGGCGCTCGCTCAGCTGATCATTCGGGTCGGCGTCTTAGAGGATATGGACGCTGCCATTGCGCAGGTAAGGGCGCTGCTTCCCAGGCTTCGCCCCGAGGCGCAGAGCTTGATCTACCGCCTGGAGTTCTCCCCCGGGGGAAGTTCAAAAATAGAAGCCCGATTTCAGGGGCCGAATCCTGAAGTCATTCGGGAGCTAGGGGAGGCGGCCCTGGCAATCTATCGGCGAGAAGGGCTCACAGATTTAAAGCTTGATTGGCGCCAGCGCGAGTTTGAGATTCGGGCGGACTATGACGGGGGCCGGGCGCCGGCCCTCGGGGTCCGAAACGCTGATCTTCGAGCGGCGACCGCCTTTGCCACCACAGGAATTACCTTGGGGATCTTTCGCGAGGGAGAAGATAGCCTGCCCATTGTTGCGATTGCCCCAGAAGAGGAACGGCGAAGGCTAAGCGACTTTAACGATCGTATGGTTTGGAGCCGAGAGGGCGGCCGCTATGTGCCGCTCCTTGATTTGCTCGCCGGGGTAGAGCTGGTAGCGGAGGATAATCAGATTCGACGGCGGAATCGGGTGCGCACGCTTACGGCTCAGGCAAATGCGGCCCCGGGGCAAAACCTTGAGACCACCTTTGCGGCAGTTCGGCCAGAAATCGAAGCGCTGCCGCTCCCTGCGGGCTATGCCCTTGAATGGGGCGGCGAATACGAATCGAGTTCGGAAGCCCGAGAAAAGCTCGGGGCCACCATTCCGCCGGCCTTTGGTCTGATGTTTCTAATCACGGTGCTGCTATTCGGCACCCTTAGGCAGCCCTTGGTCATTTGGCTGACCGTGCCCATGG
>RGAU01000345.1 GCA_009919975.1 Gammaproteobacteria bacterium | reverse complement strand
ACCGCCCTTAGCGAAGGGCGGGAAAGGGGATGCCTTGCCATGGCCGGGCATCGGGACGGTATGCTGTTTTGGGCGCCAACGCCCGAGGCCCTTCATCAACTGCTGGCGCAGACCCTCGCCCGGCTTTCGGATCTTCACCATGACGCACCCTGACCTGACCCTCCTTCGAACCACGCCGAAGGCCCCCACGACCCTCCGCTGGACCGGCACGGCCCTCGATCTTTTAGATCAGACGCGTCTCCCCCAGGAGGTCACCTATCGCCGCTGCGAGGATGGGGAGGCCGTCCGCGAAGCCATCGTCACGCTCCAGGTTCGGGGCGCCCCAGCCATCGGCCTCGCCGCCGCCTGGGGCCTGGCCCTGGCCATGGGCGGGCAGGATGATCTTGAACCCGACACCTGGCGTAGCACCCTTGAAGCCGCGGCAGCCCGGCTGCGCAGCGCCCGGCCCACGGCCGTGAATCTCGCCTGGGCCCTCGCCCAACAGTTAAAGGCCATCGACGGGGCGGGGCTAAGCGGAGCGCCGGGGCGCGCGCTGCTCACGGAAACGGCCGCTCGGCTCCAGGCGGAGGACGAACGCGTCTGCGCGACCCTCGGCGCCTACGGCGCTTCCGTGATTCCCGACGGCGCCCGCATCCTCACCCACTGCAACGCCGGCGCCCTGGCCGTGGCGGCCTGGGGCACGGCCACCGCACCCATGTACCACATGCAGGCCGAGGGCCGGCCCTTCAAGGTGTTCGCCGATGAAACCCGTCCCGTGCTCCAGGGGGCCCGGCTGACCGCCTTCGAACTCGCCCAGGCGGGCATCGACGTCACCCTCATCACCGACTCCATGGCGGCCCACCTCATGAGCCGTGGGGAAATTGACCTGGTCATGGTGGGAACGGACCGGGTGACCGCCAACGGCGATGTGGTGAACAAGATTGGCACCCTTTCCGTCGCGATTGCGGCCAAGCACTTCTCGGTCCCCTTCTGGGTGGCCTGCCCTCTCAGCACCTATGACCCAGCGACGGCCCAGGGGAGCGACGTCCCCATCGAGGAGCGGGCCCCGGAAGAAGTGACCCATCTCGGCGGTCAGCGCATCGCTGCCCTGGCCCCGGTGCGCAATCCGGCCTTCGACGTGACCCCCGCGGCCCTGGTCACCGGGGGCATCATCACGGAAGCCGGCATCGCCCGCCCTCCCGTGGGGGCGGCCCTTGCCGAGCTCACGGCGCCCTAGCGTGGCCCGAACCCCCTACATCACCGCGGCCGGCGCCCGAGCGCTTCGAGAGGAGCTGCAGACGCTTTGGAGGGTCACCCGCCCCGAGCTCACCCGGCGCGTGTCCGAGGCCGCAGCCCTGGGGGATCGCTCGGA
>RGAU01000344.1 GCA_009919975.1 Gammaproteobacteria bacterium | reverse complement strand
CCGGCACCATCACCGTGTAGTAGACCTCCTTGGTCCGCGTCTCGGTCACACACTTCTTGACCGTCACCTCACGGGTGCGGGTCTCACAGCGGAACTTCTTGACGCAGACCGGCTTGGTCCGCTCTTCGGGCACCATCTTGGTGACGCAATAGGTGCCGGTCCGCTCCTCTTCCCGGCACTTCTTGACGCAGACCGTCTTGGTGCGGGTCTCGGGCACCATCTTGGTGACGCAGTAGGTGCGGGTCCGCTCTTCCTCGCGGCACCGCCGGACAGACTTGGTGCGGGTCCGCACCTCCTCGCGGCATTTCTTGACGCAGTAGGTGTAGGGCACCTCCTCCGTCTCGCACTTCCACATCGTCACTTCGACCTCGCGGGTCTCGCAGGTCGGCACCCACTTGCGGCAGCAGACCGTCTTGGGGCAGCAGGGGTTGCCCTCAGCGTCATACTTGCCGTTGGCCGAGATCTCCTTGACCTCGGTTTCCCAGTGGCCGCCCCGGCAGGTCACCGTCTTGGTGGTCTTGACCGGCACCCGCTTGACGACGGTGCGGACGCCCGTCAACTCCTCGGTGTAGGGCACCTTGACCGTGTAGGTCTCTTCAACCTGCTCGGTATAGGGCACCTTGACCGTGTAGGTGGCGGTCTTCTCTTCCTTGACCGGCACCGTCACCGTGTAGGTCTGCTCGACCTGCTCGGTGTAGGGCACCTTGACGGTCCAGCTGGTCGACCGCTCTTCCTTGACCGGCACCATCACCGTGTAGGTCTTCTCAACCTCTTCGGTGTATGCGAGGTACCCGCTTCTTGACCGTGTAGGTCCGAGTCCGCTCCTCCGTCGTCCACTCGGTGCACTCGACATCCCGCATTTCGGTGACGTTCCGCCACCGCTTCACGGTCTTGGTACAGGCCGAACCGGCGTCGTCCTCAACCATGACCTCGGCCGACTCGACCACGGGTGCAGCCGTTTCGCCGGCCAGCACCGAGCCGTCGGGGAGCGCCGGCCCTTCAGCGGCCCGAACAAACCCGCCTCCTACACAAACCCCAGCCGCGGCAACCCACGGCAGGAATCGCACTCTCAAACGCATCTTCACGGAAACCTCCTGATGGAAAGCTGTGTGTACGAAAACCAGAAACAGTCCCAGACGCAGCAGCTTGGCTACCGTCCGATTGCCGTCCTGCCTTCACTGCCTGGATGAGTCACCTTGGGCAGGGGGAAGCAGGACCGCACCGGCCGCAGCCTGGGGAGGGTCGGCAGTTCTTGCGCCGCGAGGAGACTCACCCCAGAGAATCGAGATTATCTGACCAGGAAAGTCAGCCTGTTTTGAAATCGTCGGGCTGTGCCGGTGGTGCCGCTGGTGCGGTGGGCG
>RGAU01000343.1 GCA_009919975.1 Gammaproteobacteria bacterium | reverse complement strand
TGGTGATTTCCGCATCGGCGGGCAGGGTAGCAAGGTCCGCTAGGTCGACCCGGTCTCGCTCTCGAAAAGCCCGGGCCAGGGCTTGCTCCGTCTCGTTGAGCTCCGGCGCGTGATAGATGCGATGGACGTTCCCCGGTTCGAGGGTCGCGATGAAGGGGCTCAGCCCTTCGTGCCGGGCGGCCTCCAGTACGGAGCGAATTTCGTCTAAGCGCAGGTGGTGATGGTGGCTATAGAGCGCTTCTAAGGGATGCCAGA
This sequence comes from Gammaproteobacteria bacterium, assembly GCA_009919975.1. GTDB lineage: Bacteria > Pseudomonadota > Gammaproteobacteria > Pseudomonadales > Azotimanducaceae > Salivita. Next base: position 1,112 of record RGAU01000343.1, on the reverse strand, counting down.
GCAGAACGCCGTTTTTGAAGGCCTGGGGGAGGTCGAAGCCCAGGCCCGTGAGGAGGTCCGCGGCGCCATGGCGCGCCCGCCCCGTGGCGACGGTATAGGGAATCCCTCGCGCGCTTAGGGCGGCAAGGGTCTCCTGGGTAAAGGTGGAAATCTCCGACTGAGCGTTGAGCAACGTCCCGTCGAGATCAAAAACCACCAGTTCGGACGCGGCCTCAGCCATGGTCTTGGGGAATGCGCACCCAGCCTTCCATGAGAACCCGCGCGCTCCGGGACATGCGCACTCGCGTCACCGCCCAGCTGCCGCCCGCCTGGGCCGCCGCTTCCGCGCCGACCCGAAGCGTGCCCGAGGGATGGCCAAAGGTGACCGCATCGCGCTCGCCGCCTCCGGCTGCTTCGTTCACTAGCGTTCCCGGGATTACGGCGGCGGTGGCGATGGCCACAGCGGCCGTTCCCATCATGGCGTGGTGGAGCTTGCCCATGGACAGGGCGCGCACGCACAAATCGATATCCTCGGCGCTCACGGTTTTGCCGCTCGAGGCGAGGTAGGTCGTCGCCGGCGCTACGAAGGCAATTTTCGGGGTGTGCTGGCGGGTTGCCGCCTCACTCACGTCCTTGATGAGCCCCATGGCCACGGCGCCGTGGGCGCGGAGGGTTTCGAAGCGGGCGAGGGCCTCGGCGTCGCTATTGATCGCGTCCTGAAGCTCCGTGCCCGTGTAGCCGAGGTCCTGGGCCCGCAGGAAAATGGTGGGAATGCCCGAGTTGATCATCGTGGCCTCGAAGGTGCCCACGCCGGGCACCTCAAGGCGATCCACCAGCTGCCCCGTGGGGAAGAGGGCACCCTCGCCATCGGCGGGGTCGAGAAAATCCACGGGGATCTCGGCGGCGGGGAAAGTCACCCCATCGAGCTCGAAATCGCCCGTTTCCTGCACGGCGCCCCCGGTCATGGGCACCTGATTCAGAATGGTCTTTTCAATATTGGCCTGCCAAATGCGCACTTCGCAGGAGCCGTCCGTGGGCACCCGGGCCGGATCGATCAGCCCTTCGGCGATGGCAAAGGGCCCCACGGCGGCGGACAGGTTGCCGCAGTTGCCGGACCAGTCGACGAAGGGCGA
>RGAU01000342.1 GCA_009919975.1 Gammaproteobacteria bacterium | reverse complement strand
CGAATTCCTGACGCCGAAAAACATTCAGGTTCAGGAAGTCAGCAAGACCCGTGCGAAGGTAACGCTCGAGCCTCTCGAGCGCGGCTTCGGTCATACCCTCGGGAATACGCTTCGCCGTATTCTGCTCTCCTCCATGCCCGGCTGCGCCGTTACAGACGTGCAGATCGATGGCGTGCAGCATGAATACAGCGCGATTGAAGGGGTGCAGGAAGACGTTATCGAGATCCTTCTGAACCTTAAGGGTCTTGCCGTTCGCATGCACGGCGCCGACGAAGCCACCCTGACGCTCTCTAAGAGCGGCGCTGGGGAGGTGACGGCCGCGGATCTCCAGCTCCCGCAGGACGTGGAGCTTGTGAATCCGGAGCACCACATCGCCACGCTGAACAGCGGCGGTAAGCTGAAGATGGAAATTCGCGTGGCTCGGGGTCGGGGCTATGAACCCGCCGATGCCCGCCGCGGGGAAGAGGACGAAACGCGCCCCATCGGCGTGCTTCTTCTCGATGCGACCTTCAGCCCGATCTACCGCGTGGCCTACAGCGTGGAAGCGGCTCGGGTCGAGCAGCGTACGGACCTCGATAAGTTGATTATCGACCTCGAGACCAACGGTACCATCGAGCCCGAGGAAGCCATTCGCCGCGCAGCTACGATCCTCCAGCAGCAGCTGGCCGTGTTCGTGGACCTCGAAGGTCAGGCGGAGCCCGCAGCCGCGGAGAGCGAAGAGCAGATCGACCCGATCCTTCTTCGTCCCGTTGATGACCTCGAGCTCACCGTGCGTAGTGCCAACTGCCTCAAGGCAGAGAATATTTATTACATCGGTGATCTGATCCAGCGCACGGAAGTTGAGCTGCTGAAGACGCCGAACCTGGGCAAGAAGTCGCTCACGGAAATCAAGGACGTGCTTGCGTCCCGGGGCCTCTCCCTGGGCATGCGCCTGGACAGCTGGCCGCCCGCAAGCCTCAAGAAGGATGACAAAGCGATCGCCTAAGCGTCGCCCCTAAGCGTCAAGGAAACCGAAGTCCGCTGATCGAGCACGAGGTGATCAAAACCACTCTGCCCAAGGCGAAGGAGCTTCGCCGGGTCGCAGAGCCCCTGATCACCCTGGCTAAGGAAGATTCCGTTGCCAACCGGCGCCTGGCTTTCAGCCGGACTCGGAGCAAGGAAGCCGTGGGCAAGCTCTTCACGGAGATCGGCCCGCGCTATGCCGAGCGCCCCGGCGGTTATACCCGCATCCTGAAGTGCGGCTTTCGCGCCGGTGATGCAGCCCCCATGGCCCTCATCGAACTGGTAGATCGTCCCATGCCCGATCTCGACGATGTCGAGGACGAGGCCGTGGAGATGGAAGACGAGGCCTAAGCGCTTCCTTTCCTGTGAAGAAAAACGGCGCCCGCGGGCGCCG
>RGAU01000341.1 GCA_009919975.1 Gammaproteobacteria bacterium | reverse complement strand
CCGGCCAAGGACCCGTCCTCCCGGCGAATCTGAAGGTCGTATTCCGGGGCAACGCGACCCAGGGTCCCGTGGGGCCCGGGGTGATCGACGTCGGTGACGATGCCGTGGGTGAGCGTCTCCGTCATGCCCCACCAGCCGACGGTTTCCACCCCAAAATGCGCGCCCACGGCCGGCAGGCTGGCGGGGCCGCCCCAGAACCGTTGGCCGTGGTCGGGCACGGGGAATTTCATGAGCGCCTTGTAGGCAAAGGGGATCATGGACATCCAGGTCACGCCGTGGCGCAGGCAGGTGTCCCAGAAACGCGACGCGGAAAACTTCGGATGGATGACAAAGGTGCCCCCGACCCACAGCGTCGCGAGCATGGAATAGCCCTGGGCATTGGTGTGGAACAGGGGCATGTAGATCAGGGTGACGTCGTCCCGACGCAGGCGCATGTGCACGGCGGAGATCTTACCGGCCCAGAGCCCATTGGCATGAGTCCAGAGCACGGCCTTCGGCCGGGAAGTGGTCCCGGAGGTGAACTGAACGCTCAAATTCCGTTGGGGATCGACGGGAAGGGCCGGGGGTTCCGCGTCGCTCCGCAGGGCCGTGAAGGGTTCTGCATCCAGGGCCGCCAGGTCCGGAGCTGCCGGGGTCCCCGCGTCGTTATCCGTAAGGAGAAGCCAGGGCAGGTTCGGGCAGGCCTCGCGCAGCAGAGCCCCAAAGGCCGGTTGCGTGATGGCCCCCACGGCTTCCGTCACCTCCTGGAAATAGCTGAGATCCCGAGCCACGCTTCGCGTATTGGTGGAGACGGCCACGGCGCCAACGCAGGCGCAGGCCAGCCAGGCGATGACAAACTCGTAGCTGTTATCCAAATGGATGAGGATAAAATCCCCGGGCTTCACCCCCCGCTCCGCAAGCCCGGCAGCATGCGCCCGGGCCTCCTGCAGCAGCGCCCGGTAGGTCAGGCTGCGCTCCGGGCCCTCAAAGGGTGCCCAAACCATGGCCACCTTGTTGGGGCAGCGCTCGGCCCACTGGGTCAGAAGCCAGGGGATATCCTGGCCGTGAAAACTGTCCGCCTTTGCCTGATCGATCGCCTGCTTGAGCACCGCACCCCTCCCCTGATCCGTTAATGCAAACAGTTTAGCGCGACGAGGGGCTAGAGCGGACGCTCCATCATGATGTTGCAGCGATCGTAGGCAGCGTGATCGATGGGCACTTCCTGAAAGCCCAGGCGGGCGTACAGGCCCATGGCAGGCTTTAGCACCGTATTGCTCTCCAGAAACAGCACCTGCCCGCCCCGGGCCCGGGCTTCCGCAATGACCGCTTCCCCAAGGGCCGCACCGAGGCCCAGCCCCTGCGCACTGGGATCGACGGCCATCTTGGCCAGCTCAAAGCGCCCGCCTCCGTGATGCATAAGGGCGCAGCAGCC
>RGAU01000035.1 GCA_009919975.1 Gammaproteobacteria bacterium | reverse complement strand
GAAAACGGCGTGCGCTTTCTGGCGCCGGTGCTCGAAGGGCAGAAAACCGGCTGGTTCTATGATCATCGGGAGAATCGGGCGCGGCTAGCGTCCTTGGCCAAGGGCGCGCGGGTGCTCGACGCCTTCAGCTATGTAGGGGCCTGGGGCCTGACCGCCCTCGCACAGGGCGCTGACGCCCTCGTGGCCGTGGATGGGTCGCAGCGGGCCCTGGAGCATCTGGAGGCCAATGCGGCGGCGCTTGGCCTATCCGACCGGGTGGAGACGGCCCGGGGTGACGCCTTCAAGGTGCTGGAGGCTCAGGCCGATGCCGGGGAGCGCTTCGACGTGGTCATCGTCGATCCCCCGGCGCTGATTAAGCGTCGCAAGGACCTCAAGGCGGGTCAGCACGGCTACGAGCGGCTCGCCCGGCAAGCCCTTCGGCTCACGGCGCCGGGCGGCCTGTGCCTCTTCGCCAGCTGCTCCCTTCATTACGACCGCGCCATGATGACCGACACCCTCCGCAGCGCCGCGCGGCACACGGACCGTTCCCTGCAAATGCTTTGGAGCCACGGCGCGGGGCTGGACCACCCCGTGCATCCAGCCATTCCTGAAACCGACTATTTAAAGGCGACCCTCGCTCGGGTGAGCCCCCCGGGGCGCGGCGGCGCCTTCTAGGACGTTGATGAACACCGCGTGACTGCGCAATGATGGAGTGACGTTTCCACCCTGGGGAAATCGGTGATCGACCGAGACGGTTTTAGGCCTAATGTCGGCATTATCCTCGCGAATGACGCGGGGCAGGTGCTGTGGGCTCGGCGCGTCGGCGGCCGAGATGCTTGGCAGTTTCCCCAGGGGGGGATGAATCCCGGGGAATCCCCGGAAGAGGCCATGTACCGGGAGCTCTGGGAGGAAGTGGGTCTGAAGGAGGACGCCGTCTCCGTGGAGGCCTGCACCCGGGGCTGGCTGCGCTATCGCCTGCCCCGACGTATGCTGCGGCGTCAGGAAGGCTCGCCCTTTGTGGGGCAAAAGCAGAAATGGTTTTTACTGCGCATGATCGGAGACGAAAGCGCTGTGCGCTTTGATCGTTCCGATAAGCCGGAATTCGACGTTTGGCGCTGGGTGTCCTACTGGTATCCCCTGGGCCAGGTGGTCCCCTTTAAGCGAGAGGTTTACCGCCGGGCGCTCGCCGAACTCGCCCCGAGGCTCACGCCCCGCTAACTTTTCCCAGGAGCTGGGGAGCGCATGCTCGATACGTTGCGAAGCATTGTGCAGGAAGTGAACAGCGCCCCCGATCTCGATGCGGTGCTGGGCCTCATCGTGGCCCGTGTTCACAGCTCCATGGGCACGGAGGTGTGCTCCGTTTACCTCGCTGACAGCGAGGATGGCCGCCTTCGCTTTATGGCCACGGAAGGACTCAACCGCGCCATGGTGGGCAAGCTCTCCCTCGCTCCGGGCGAGGGGCTTGTGGGTTTGGTCGCCCTGCGAGCCGAGCCCCTAAACCTTGACGACGCCCAACATCACCCGCGCTTTCGCTACCTCGAGGAAATTGGGGAAGAGGCCTACAACGCTTTTCTTGGGGTGCCCATCATCCACCAGCGCCGGGTGCTTGGGGTCCTGGTGGTCCAGCAGCGTCTTCAGCGTCGCTTTGACGCCAGCGAGGAAGCCTTCCTGGTTACCCTGTCAGCCCAGCTGGCGGGCATCATTGCCCATGCCGAGGCCACCGGGGGCATGGCACGACTGGGACGCCGCCGGGGCCAGCGCCGGGATGCGCGCTTTCCTGGCGTTCCCGGGGCGCCGGGGGTGGTGCACGGTACTGCCGTGGTGCTCTTTCCCTCGGCAACCCTCGAGGCCGTTCCCGACCAAAAGAGCGACGATGTGGCGCAGGAGCTTGAGCTCTTTCGCCGGGCCCTTGGCGCGGCGCGGACGGACATCGAAGGGCTTGGCGCCCAGCTTCAGGATCGGCTCAACGCCCAGGAGCGCGCGCTCTTCGATGCCTATCTGGCCATGCTCGACGACCGGGCCCTGGGCGAGGAGATTCGCCGGCGCATCGAAACGGGCCAATGGGCCCAGGGGGCGCTCCGGCAGGTCATTGAAGAGCACGTCGGCCACTTTGAGGCCATGGAGGACCCTTACCTTCGGGAGCGGGGCGCCGATCTGCGGCAGCTGGGGCAGCGTGTGCTGGCGCACTTGCAAGCTGAGAATCGCCCGCGTCAGCGGTTCCCGAAGAATACGATTATCGTCGGCGACGAAATCACCCCGGCGCTCCTAAGCGAAGTGCCCCCGGAGGCCCTTGCCGGGATCATTTCCCGTCGCGGCTCGGGGAACTCCCACATTGCCATTTTGGCCCGGGCCCTTGGGGTTCCGACGGTGATGGGGGCCGTGGATTTCCCCCTTTCCGCGTCCCATGGCGCTTCGGTCATCGTAGACGGCGCGGAAGGGGTCGCGATCCTCAACCCGTCCCGTGCGCTGCAAAAACACTATGGTGCCCTGGCGGCGGAGGAGCGGGAGTTTTCCGAAGGGCTCCAAAGCCTGCGCGATGCGCCCTGCGAGACCCTGGATGGCCATCGCGTGGCCCTGTGGGTGAACATCGGTCTGACTCAGGACCTCGCTCGGTCCCTCGATCAGGGGGCTGAGGGGGTTGGCCTCTACCGCACGGAAATTCCTTTCATGTCCTCCGACCGCTTTCCCACGGAGGATGAACAGTTCGCGCTCTACCGGGCGTCCCTGCGGGCCTTTGGGCCCCGCCCCGTGACCATGCGCACCCTGGATATTGGCGGCGATAAGGCCCTGTCCTACTTCCCCATCGCCGAGGACAACCCCTTCCTAGGTTGGCGGGGCATACGGGTGACCCTCGATCATCCGGAGATTTTCCTCATCCAGGTGCGCGCCATGCTCCGGGCCAGCGTGGATCACGAGGGTGCGCTCCGCATCATGCTGCCCATGATCACCAACCTGGCTGAGGTCGACGAATCCCTCGCGCTTATTGGTCGGGCTTATGACGAGGTGCTTGAGGAACTTGGCGGGGCGCGGGAACGGCTAAGGCGCCCCGATGTGGGCGTAATGGTAGAGGTGCCCGCGGCGGTCTATCAGGCGCCCCAGCTCGCCCAGCGCGTGGACTTCCTGGCCGTGGGCAGCAACGACCTTACCCAGTACATGCTGGCGGTGGACCGGAACAATCCCCGGGTGGCGGATCTCTACCAGGATCTCCATCCGGCGATTCTGGGGGCCTTAAAGGCGGTGGTGGACGCCGGGCGCCAGGCCCGCATTCCCGTGGGCATTTGCGGTGAGCTGGCGGGCAATCCCCTCGCAGCGGTGCTGCTGCTGGGCATGGGGGTGGACGTGCTCTCCATGAACAGCACGAACCTGCTTCGGGTGAAGTGGGTGCTCCGAGCCTTCACCTTCCGGGAGGCACGGCGCCTCCTTAAGGCGGCGCTGGCCATGGAGAGCGCCGACGCCATCGAGGGCCATCTCCGCGAGGCCCTGGCGGCGAAGCAGTTAAGCCGCGCTTTGGTTCGCGGCGTCCGGCCGAGCGCGCTCCCGGTGGCGCCCTAGGGCCCGGGACCCCTCCCAGCGCCCGCCAGGGCCGAAGCGGGACTCCTCAATCCAAACCTTCTCCGCGCCGACGGCGGCCAGCGTGCTGGCCCGCGTTCCGTAGGCCTCCCCCCGAATAAAGCAGGTGGCCGTGGGGCCAAAGCGTGAGGGCTCGAGCCCGGCGGCCCTGAGGGCCTCGTCGTTCACGGGGGTTTGGTCGCTTAGTAGAGCGCGCAGCTGCGCCCGGGACGGGGCCGCGGCTTGCAGCTGGGCGGCAAAGCCCTGGGCGATGCGTTGCTGCTTGGGCCAGCCGCTTCGGAGCCCCGCATTGGCCAGGGCATAGACACCGGGGGAGAGGGCCTCGGGCCTGCCGTTGCCGCGATTGCTGCCGTAGGCCAGGGTTTCGCCATCGAAAACCAGCAGGTTAAAGCCACGGTAGGCGTCGTGCGTCCCTTTGAGGCTCTCGAGATAGGAAAGGGAGGACCCGTCCCCGGCAAGGAAGCGCTCCACGAGTGCGCCCCGGGAAGCCGGAGGCAACGGGTCTGGCGGCGTTTCCGTAACGTTGGTCACCGCGGCGAAGCGCCCCCGGGGATGGACCCCGAGCCATGTGCCGCCGGCCTCCAGATCCCGGCCGGCCAGGAGGCCACTATCGGGCCAGGGGGCAAGGGGCGCGGCGGGGCGCGCATAGAACTCGTCCCGGTTGGCCAACACCAGCAGGGGCCAATCCGGTAGCACGCGATAGGCAACGGCAATCAGGCACATGGCGGGAAAATCCCGGGTCCGGTTCGTTCGGGGTCGCAGGGTAACCGTTTCCCTCCGCTGGGCCCAGGGCCTAGACTGGCGCCATGTGGACCTATCCCGACATCGACCCCGTGGCGCTCCAGCTGGGCCCCTTGGCCCTGCGCTGGTATGGCATCACCTACCTTCTCGCCTTCACCACGGCCTGGGCCCTGGCGCGGCGGCGCAGCGCGGCCGCGGGGCAAAGCCGGGAGTGGGTCGACGATCTGATCTTCTACGGCGCTCTGGGCGTCGTCCTCGGCGGCCGTCTCGGTTACGTGTTTTTCTACCAGTTCGATCGCCTTCTGGCGGAACCCACCTATCTTTTTCGCATTTGGGAAGGGGGCATGTCCTTCCATGGCGGACTCCTGGGCGTCATCGTGGCCCTCGTCTGGCTGGCGCGGCGAAGCCGCTTGCCCTTTTTAGCGGTGGCGGATTTCACCGCCCCCCTGGTGCCCCTCGGCCTCGGCTTTGGGCGCCTTGGGAATTTCATCAATGGCGAACTGCCCGGGCGTATCACCGAGGTCCCCTGGGGGCTGGTATACCCCGGGGAAGTCTTGGCGCGCCATCCTTCAAGTCTTTACCAGGCGACCACGGAAGGGCTCGTGCTATTTATCGCGCTTTGGCTGCTGACGGCTAAGCCCCGGCCCTTGGGCTTTGCCTCCGGGGCGTTTCTGTTGGGCTACGGGCTGTTACGCTTTAGCACGGAATTCTTCCGCACCCCGGATCCGCACCTGGGCTTCCTGTCCCTGGGGCTCACCATGGGTCAATGGCTGTGCCTGCCCATGCTGCTGGGGGGGCTGGGCCTCCTCCTTTGGGCCCGGCGCGGCGGGAAGGCCCCTTTAACGCAATCCTAGGAGCGACGTCATGGACGCCTACCTTGGCCTACTGCGCGAGCTGCGCGAACACGGCGTGTATCGGGAAGATCGCACGGGCGTGGGAACCTACGGCCTGTTTGGTCGTCAGCTGCGCTTCCCCCTCGCCGAGGGCTTTCCCCTGGTGACCACGAAGAAGGTGTTCCTGAAGGGCATCATTCACGAGCTGCTGTGGTTCCTCGCTGGCGATACGAACGTCAAAACGCTCCAGGATGTGGGGGTGCATATTTGGGACGAGTGGGCCGATGAAAACGGCGAGCTGGGCCCGGTGTACGGGGCGCAGTGGCGCTCCTGGCCGGCGCCCAACGGTGAGCGCATTGATCAAATCGCGCGGCTCCTTGAGGGGCTGCGCACAAGCCCCTATTCCCGCCGCCATATCGTCAGTGCCTGGAATCCCGCGGAGGTGGACAACATGGCCCTGCCGCCGTGCCACACCCTGTTCCAGTTTTACGTCGCCGAGGGGCGCCTGTCCTGCCAGCTTTACCAGCGTAGCGCGGACTATTTTCTCGGGGTGCCCTTTAATATTGCGAGCTATGCCCTGCTGACCCTGATGATGGCCCAGGTGCTGGACCTTGAGCCCGGCGACTTCGTGCATACCTTTGGGGACGTGCATCTTTACGCCAATCATCTGGAGCAGGCGGATCGTCAGCTGAAGCGCACGCCCTATCCCCTGCCTACCATGCACCTGAATCCCGAGGTGAAGGATCTCTTCGCCTTCCGCTTTGAGGATTTCCGCCTGGAGGGGTATCAGTGCCATCCGGGCATCCTCGCCCCTATCGCCGTTTGACCATGGAAGGCAAGGCCCCGGCCCTGGCCATGATCTGGGCCATGGCAGAGAACCGGGTGATCGGCGCCGAGGGAGGCTTGCCCTGGCGCCTCCCGGGAGAACTCGCCTATTTCCGCGCCATGACCCTCGGAAAGCCCGTCATCATGGGTCGGAAAACCTATGCGTCGCTGCGCAAGCCCCTGCCCGGGCGCACCAATATTGTGGTCACCCGCGACCCGGCGTTCACCGCCCCGGAGCGGGTTTGGGTGGTGGGCTCCGTAGAGGAGGCTTTGGCCCGGGGCCGGGAGAAGGCTCGGGAAGATGGGGTCGCCGAGGTCATGGTGATCGGTGGGGCGACGATCTATGAGGCTTGCTTACCCCTGGCGGATCGTCTGTACCTCACGGAGATCCACGGGGCGCCGGAGGGGGACACCTTTTTTCCGCCCCTTCCCAGCGGAGTTTTTGAGGAGCGCCGGCGCCTGCGCCCCCCCCGGGAAAGCGACGACAGCTTCCCCTATTCCCTCGTCTACCTGACCCGTCGCAGCCCAGCCGCCTAGGGCAGGGCCCCTAGGGCAGGGCAATCGTAGCGCCGGGCCCGAGGGGCCAGTCGAAGATGATCCATACCCCGAGCAGCGCCGACCAGCACAGCAGGAGGGTGAGGCTGTAGGGCAGCATGGTGGCCATGAGCGTACCGACGCCGGCGCGGCGGTCGTAGCGCTGCATGAAGGCCACCACCAGGGCGAAGTAGGGCATGAGGGGCGTCAGCACGTTGGAGACGGAGTCGCCGATGCGGTAGGCCATCTGCGCGGCCTCCGGACTGATGCCCAGCAGGTAGAGCATGGGCACGAAGACCGGCGCCATGATCCCCCACTTGGCTGAGGCGCTGCCGATCACGAGATTGATGAGCGAGGCGATCACAATAAAGGTCAGGAGCAGCGGCAGGGTGCCCAGGTCGAGGGTTTGGAGCACCGCTGCGCCATGAATGGCCGTGATCACCCCTAGCTGAGTCCAGCCAAACCAGGCGACGAACTGGGCGGCGAAGAACATCAGTACCAGGTAGCCCGCCATGGTGGCCATGGTGCTTTCCATGGCCTCCATGATCGCCGTGGTGGAGGGTAGGGTCCCTGCGGCGCGGCCATAGGCAATGCCGGCGGCAGCGGCAAAGAGCGCGATGAGAACCACAATGGCTGAAATCGCTGTGGAGCCGAGGATGCTCCCCGTTTCCGGATTCCGAAGTACGCCGTCCGCGGGCAGGAGGCCCCAAAGCACCAGACCCAGCCCCGCTAGGCTCACCCAGCCCGCGGCCCGGAGCCCCTTTTCCGAGCCAGTCAGGGCGGCGGGGTCGTCGTCGCTCTCTGCGACCTCTCCTGTATAGGTTCCAAGGCGGGGCGCGGTGATGCGCTCTGTCACCCAGGTGCCGGCGACGGCAATCAGCGCCGTGGAGGCGATAATGAACCACCAGTTACCTGCCGCAGTGACCTCGTAGCTGGGGTCTATGAGCCGCGCTGCCTCCGTAGACAGGCCGCCGAGCAGGGCATCGAGGGAACCGATCATGAGGTTGGCGGAGTAGCCCGCGGAGACCCCGGCGAAGGCCGCCGCGATGCCCGCAAAGGGGTGGCGTCCGGCGGCGTGGAAGAGCCAGCCAGCCAGGGGAATCAGCACCACATAGCCGGCGTCTGCGGCGAGGCTCGAGAGCACGCCCGCAAACACCACAAGGAAGCTCAGCTGGGAGGGGCGGGCCGCCCGCACCAGGCGAGCCAGAAGCGCCCCGAGAAGTCCGGAGCGCTCCGCAATGCCAAGGCCCAGCATGGCAACGAGGACGGTCCCGAGGGGCGCAAAGCTGGTGAAGTTCTTCACCGTTCCCTCGAGCATGCGGCGGATGCCGGAGCCGTCGAGCAGGCTAACGGCCTTCACCTCGGCGCCGGTGATGGGATGAATCGCCGACCAGCCCAGGGCCCCGGCCAGGCCCGAGAGGAGTACGACGCCCAGCGCCAGGGCGGCGAAGAGCGTGGCAGGGTGAGGCAGCGAGTTGCCTAGGCGCTCAATCCGGTTCAGGATGCCTGCCACGCCCGCCGCTTCATCCGTAAGGGGTCCCGTGTCCCGATTCATCCTGCGCTCCCGTCCCATGTGCCGAAAGGCCCATCCTCGCCCGCAGCCCCTGGTGACGGCAAGTTGATGACGGCCCGTCGTGGACGCATCGGCATCATTGCGAACCCCATGGCGGGCCGAGACGTTCGGCGCTTGGCGGCCCGGGCCTCTGAGGTCACGCACCAGGCGAAGCGGGAAATGGTGGCCCGCATTGCCGCTGGGGCTGATGCCGCAGGGGTGGAATGCCTCGCTGTGCACGCCGAGCCCTGGCGCATTGGCACCGGCGCCCTCGAGGGTATGGAGCTTGGCGCCCGGGTGGAGGTGGTGGAGCCCGGCCCCCTAAAGCATGGCGGGGAAGATACGGCCGCGGCCGCCTTGGCCATGAAGGAACTGGGGGTCACCGTACTCGTGGTCCTGGGGGGCGATGGAACGCACCGGGCCGTGGCCCAGGTATGGCCCGAAGCTCCCATGGTGGCCGTGTCCACGGGAACCAATAACGTTTTTCCGAGCCTGGTGGAGCCGACCCTTGCGGGGTGGGCTGCGGGGCTCGTGGCCAGCGGCAAGGTGCCCCTGGCGTCCCATTCCCGGCGCAGTAAGGTGGTGCGGGTGCGTCCCTATGACGGCCCGGCGACCTTGGCGCTGATCGATGCGGTGTTGCTACGGAATGATCACGTTGGCAACCGCCTGCCCATGGCACCGGAAAATATTGATCGCGCGTTGCTGACCGTCGCGTCCCCGGCGTCCGTGGGCATCTCGCCCCTCGGGGGCATGCTGGCGCCCCTGAGCGCCCATGAAGATGGCGGCGTCCTCGTGACCTGCAATCGAAGCTCAAGCGATCGCCGCCTCACCGTGCCCCTGTCTCCGGGGCGCTTCTGGGAGGTGTCCGTGGCCGAGGCCCATCGCGTGGCCAGCGCCGTGACCGTCCTCTTTGAGGGCCCCGGGGTGATTGCCCTGGACGGAGACCGGGAAATCAAGCTGGGCCACCGGGAGCGTGCCCGCCTGCATGTGGAGCGCACGGGCCCTCGGGTCATTGATGTTTCTGCCGTGCTCCACACCGCCGCGGAGGCGGACCTCTTCTAGGCCGGCTTGCTACACTTAGCGGTCATCGAACGAAAAGGAAACGCCCATGATCGTTAAGCCTCGCATCCGCGGCTTCATCTGCACCACGGCCCACCCCCTGGGCTGCGCCGAAAGCGTTGATGCGCAGGTGCGGACGGTGCAGGGGCGGGCGCCCCTAAAGGATGGCCCTCAGCGCGTGCTCGTGCTTGGCTGCTCCGCGGGCTATGGCCTGGCTTCGCGGATATCCGCAGCCTTCGGAGCGGGGGCGGAAACCCTTGGGGTGTCCTTTGAAAAGGCGCCCACGGAAGGCAAGACGGCCAGCGCGGGCTACTACTGCAACCGCGCTTTCGAGCGCGCCGCGGAAGCGGCCGGCCTCTGGACCCAAACGCTGGAGGGGGACGCGTTCTCCGATGCCCTGAAAGCTGAGGTCGTGAGTACCTTGAAGGAACGGGGCCCGGTCGATCTGATTGTGTACAGCTTGGCCTCCCCGGTGCGCCAGGACCCCGATACGGGGGTGCTGTGGCGCAGCGTTATCAAGCCCATGGGGGAGCGCTTCCACGTTAAAACCCTGAATGTGGATAAGGGTGAGGTCCACGACCTCGACCTCGAACCCGCCACGGAAGAGGAAGTGGCCGCTACCGTGAAGGTGATGGGCGGGGAAGATTGGGAGCGCTGGGTGGCCGCCCTCGCGGAGGCCGACCTGCTCGCCCCGGGGTGTCAAACCGTGGCCTATACCTACATTGGCAGCGAGCTGACCTGGCCCATCTATTGGCATGCGACCCTCGGCAAGGCGAAGGAAGACCTCGACCGCGCCGCCGCTGCCCTGCGCCAGCGCCTCGCTGCGAAGGGCGGCGATGCCCGGGTCGCGGTGCTGAAGGCTGTGGTCACCCAGGCCAGCGCCGCCATACCCGTGGTGCCCTTGTATGCGTCGCTCCTTTTCCGTGTCATGAAAGAGCAAAGTGTTCATGAAACGATCATCGAACATATCTGGCGCCTCTTCGATACCGGGCTTTATGGCAATCAGGCTGGGCTCGATGAGGTGGGCCGGTTGCGCCTCGATGATTGGGAGCTGACGGAGGCGGTGCAAAGGGAAGTGAAGCGGCGCTGGCCTCTGGTGACCACGGAGAACCTGGGGGAGCTTGCGGATCTTGAGGAGTTCCGGCGAGCGTTCCTGCAGGTCTTTGGCTTCGCCATTCCCGGCGTGGATTACGAGCAAGCGGTGGACCCCCTCACCATCGAGCCCCCGGCTTCCGCCTAGGGCTCGCCGCGCTGGGGCGCGGGTCTTCCTAAGGAGCGGATGCGGACATGCTGTACGCCTATCGAATCCAGCAGGGCAGCCTCCAGCAGGTGGAGGATCCAGCGCTCCACGCCGAGTGCGACTGGCTTGATCTCGTCGCGCCCGATGAGGCAGAGCGGGCCCTCGTGGACGTGCGCTTCGGCGAGGTGCTCCCCACCGCTGATGATATGGAGGAGCTCGAGGCCTCTTCGCGCTACTTCACCGACGAAGATGGCATTCACGTCCATTCCCTCTTCATGTACCGCGCCGATGGGCGGCCCCGGAATGGCACCGTGGCCTTCACGCTGACAAGGGCCCGGCTCCTGTCCTCCCGGGACAACGAAATGCCCGATTTTCGCCTTATGCGCCTGCGCGTGCGCAATGCTCGGGTGCTGGCGGAATCGCCCCTTCAGGTGCTCCTCGCGCTGCTGGAGCAGAAGGTGGATCACCTTGCCGATGAGCTCGAGGAGCTCTACGCCACTCTGGAAGCCGTGAGCCAGTCCGTGCTCAAGGAAGACGAGGACGGAGACCGCAGCCTCGAAGACGACATCGACGAGCTGGCAGAGATCGAGGATACGAACGGTAAGGTGCGCCTATGCCTACTGGATACGCAGCGCTCCGTATCGTTCCTGATGCGCCACATTCGCGATGACAACGACGCCCTGGCCACCTGCCGGGAGATCCTCCGGGATGCGGAGTCCCTGCTCACCCACACCACCTTCGTGTTTGAGAAGGTGAACTTCCTCATGGCCGCGGCCCAGGGCTTTATCAGCATTCAGCAGAATCAGATCATCAAGATCTTTTCCATTGCGGCCGTGGTGTTCCTGCCCCCCACGCTCGTGGCGAGCATCTACGGCATGAACTTCGCGTTCATGCCCGAGCTGCAATGGAAGGGGGGCTATCCCTTTGCCCTGGGCCTTATGGTCCTGGCGGGCATCGCCCCCTACCTCTTCTTTAAGCGCAAGGGCTGGCTCTAGGCCCGGGCGCCTAAGCGCCGTGGAGGGCGAAGAGCCGGTCCCGGTCGGCGGTGAAGCGGCGCCCCGCGAGGAAGAATAGGGGCATGGCCAGAAGGCTGATCACCGTGAAGACCACTAGGGTCCAGGTATAGGGCTGGGCCACGCCGGCCTCGAGCATCCAGTCGATGCAGATGCCTCCCGCCGTAATGCCAAAGCCTAGGCCCACGAGATTCAGCATCAGGATGTAGAAGGCCACCACGGTGGCGCGGATCTGCGGCGGCACGAGCTCCTGCACGGAGGCAAAGGTGGGTCCATAGAAGGCCCCCAGCTGGAAGTAGCCCACGAACACCCCGACCCAAAACCAGATCGTGTCCGGATCCACGATGCGATAGAGCACGTTAAAGGGGGCTAGCACGAGGAGAATCCAAAACAGGAAGGTCGCGCGCCCCTGCCCCGTGCGTTTCTGCCACCAGTCCCCGCCCATGCCGCCGAAGAGGTTTCCGAGCACCCCCGCCGCCACGGCGATCCAGCCCGTCGTTTCGGCGATATAGGCCCGTTCAAAGCCCCGCTCCTGCACGTACCAAAGCTGATCGAAGGCTGCCGCACCGAGAATAAAGTGAAGGGCGACGCCCCCGGCCATGGTGAGGGCCAGGGCCGGAGAGGAGCGCAGGGCCTGGGCGGCGGTGGTGAAGATTTCCTTCAGCTTTGGCCGCTCCGCGGTTCCACCGGCGCTGTGGCGCCGGGGCGTTTCCTTCACGAATAGCATAACCACGGCCAGGGCAATGCCGAGGGCGCCGAGCAGATAGAAGCAGTTACGCCAGCCGATGCTGGGGCCCAGGGTCCCAGCAATCACCAGGGATGCGCCCACCCCAATGGGCACCCCCATGTAGTAAACCCCAGCGGCAAAGCCCAGGCGGGCCGGTGGGAAGCGATCGGCGAGCATGGACATGGAGGTCGGCGTGAGCACCGATTCCCCCACCCCGATGAACATGCGCGGCACGGCCAGAGATGCGAAGCCCCGGGCGGCGCCGGAGAGGGCCGTGAGGGCGCTCCAGAGGGCGAGGCCTGCGGCCACGAGGCGCGGGCGATGCAGCAGATCGGCGGCGGCGCCCATAAACAGGCCCATGACCGCGTAAAAAACGATGAAGGCGAAGCCCGTGAGCAGGCCAAACTGGGCGTTGCTCAGGCCAAGATCGGGCACGATGAAATTGGCGAAGCTGGCCAGCAGCTGCCGATCGACAAAATTCATGACGTTCAGCATGGCCAGAAAGGCCAAGAACCCATAGTGGCGCAGGGCTACGGTCTCGTTGTGATCGTTCATCAGGCTCCCCTCCCTCGAACGATGAATGGCCCCCCCGGCGTTGCGCTAGACGCCCTCCCCGGGGTGGATGTGCATGCGTCGCCCGGTGAGTTCCGGGAGCTGCTCGTTTGACCAGATCTTGCGCAGAAAGCGCGGATTCTTCGATGACATATCGATTTGGTAGAGGCTGTCCTCTCGCAGTGCCTTAGCCCGTCCTTCCAGGCCCAGCAGATCCGCGAGGTAGCGCGCCAGCCAGCGCTCGATCTTCAGCACGACCATTTTTCGCCGCAGTCGCCCCTGCACGTCCCGGTTCAGCACCGTCGGCAGGGTGTTTAGGGTCAAAATTTCGTCGAGGGCGCCGTCGGCCATCTTCTGCCGGCCTTCGTCGCTGGCGTAGAAGTGGGTGACGCCGAAAACCACGCGCCGCACCATATCGTCGAGCAGCACCACGTCCCGCCCCGCCACCGCTTCCGCCGCATCGGCAAAATCCGGGTGCAGGGTGATGTCCACGCTGCGTTCCCCGGACCGGGCCTTATCGAGCACCACAAGCTTGGCCTCGCTTAAGCCGAGGCGCTCGAAGAGCTCGGTGACAAAAGGCCGGGCGCCCTTATCCGGGGCGCACAGCACGAGCCCCTCCCCATGTTCGCCGTGCTGAACGATATTGGCGTTGAGCAGGTAGTCGGCGTAAAGCTCGTAGGGAATGAGGTTGTGGAAACGGTCTTCGAAGCTGTCGGCGAAGACCCGCTGTACGGAGCGGCTGTGATTATGGACCGTGATGACCCGGTCCACGCCCGCCACGCGCAGCAGCTGGGCGTAGAGCTGCCCCGTAAAGGGCTGGCCATCGAATTTTTTGAGGTCGTGGACGTCACGATCGAAGTCCGTTTTCCCGAGGGCTGCGTGGGGGCCCCGATCCTGGGCGCTGTAGAACAGGTCGGGCTCCACGAGGATCACTTCGCTGGCGCCGTTTTCCTTGGCGGCCCGGGCCATGACGAGGGTGCGCATAGCCAGGTTCTGCCGGCTCATCACCCGGGAGGTGGTGGAGACGATCACCACCGTTTTCCCCGTGAGCTGGCGACCGATGCGGGTCAGATCACTCTCGTCGGAGATGAAGCGGGGGCAGAACTCGCCGTTGGCGAAGGTCTTCATGCTGATGAGGTCAGCGATATCCGTGCTTTGCCCGATGGCGTAGGCCAGGTCGATAGCGAAGGGATCGTCGGAGGCATTCCCGACGATGATCAGCTTATCGGACAGCGCTTCGTTCATGGACCGGGTTCCTTAGGCGCTGGGGAGCCAGCCGCCGCTCGCGCTGGACGCATAGCCCAGGCTTTCGTAGGTGGCATCCACCAGGCTCTGCCCGCGGTCGTTGAGCAGAAGCCCCGCGCCCATGGCGTTCATGGTGTAGCCAAAGGCCAGGTTACAGGCGGGATCGGCGAAGCCCAGGGAGCCGCCGGCGCCCACGTGGCCAAAGGCCGTTTCGCTGAGCACGCAGCTTTCGATGGCGCCGTGGGGCCGGGCCCGATTGTCCATGGTCTTCATAAAGCCCAGCGCAAAGCGCGAGGGGATGAGCAGGGTCGCATCCTGCTGGGTGGCCGCCGATACCGCGCCCATGCGGGCGACCTCATCGCGCGT
>RGAU01000340.1 GCA_009919975.1 Gammaproteobacteria bacterium | reverse complement strand
CTTCGGCGCCGGGAGCGGGGGTGCGCAGGCGCAACTGGTAGCTGTTAAAGGCCAAAAGCTTCGGCCAGTGGGCATCGAGCGCAGCGCGGGCGTTCCACTGGGCGCAGCGGGCCGCTTCGTAGCCCTCCCTAGCCGCTTCGTAGCGGCTGCGGCTGATGCGGCTGAGATATTTACGCCAGCGGTAATTCGGGGCGTTTTCCGGCACAAAATGCTTGGGCATGAAGGGGTTCGGGGGCGTGGCGCGATCGTGCAGCACGTCCACCAGCCGCCCATCCTCCGTAAGCCCCACAAAGAGGTACCAGCCGCCCACGGTACTGGGGTAGGGCGCAAACATATTCCAGTGTTGGTCTAAGCGAAGGCTTTGAATCACCGGTTCAAGCTGGCGCCGAAGCGTGAGGCTAGCCTCGCTTAGGGCGCTGGGTGTTTCCGGAGTGCGCAGCGCCGGCACGCTCGTGATATTCCAGCCCACCACGGCGAGGAAGGCGAGGGCAGCGAGGCCCGGGGGCGCCGTGGGAGAGGGCTTTGGGGTCCAGGGGAGAAGGAGCGCGGTCCCCCGCCCGAAGAGGCGGCGCTGCTCGCCGATAAAGTGGTAGATCCGGTCCCCGGGGCCGGTGGTGGCGCGGAGCACCGGCGCCAGCCAGCGCAGGCGCTGGGCCGAGGCAAACACTGTGGCCAGGGCCCCCCAGCGCAGGTGCCGGGTGCGGTCTTCCGTGATCACGATCCAGCTCCCTTCCCGTTCAAGCAGGGGCCCCAGCTCCGAATCGTCCTGCGCCGGGCCCAGGTGGCGCAGGTTCAAGCCCAGGATGCGCCACAGGAGCAGGCAGGTCTTTTCGCAGAAGCCGCAGTCCCGGTCGAAGTAGATCGCCAGGGGCGCCGCGGGACGCGAGGTGAGACGCGCGGCGCTGTCCCAGAAGGCCGGTGGCAGAAGCACCAGCAAGGAGGCAATGCTGATGAAGGGGAAGAGCCCGATTTTCAGGTTGAGGATGAATCCGAGCTCGAGGGTAATCAGCCCTAGGGCTGGGCGAGCAGTTCGAGCCACCAGACGTAGCGGCTAAGGGGAACGGTCAGGGCGTGCCAGTCGGCCCAGAAGGGGGCGAGGTAGGCCGCAAACTGATTGTGGGAGAGCGCGTAGTAAATCGCCGTGCCATCGACCCGCCAGGCGTCGCCGTTTTTTAAGAAGGCTGAAAAAAAGTACACCGCCAGCACCTGAAAGATCAGGGCCTTCGAGGCGATGCTGAGGTGCGTTGCGTTCGGTTTTTCCAGGGTAGGCCGCTGCACCGCCGCCGCCAGGGAGAGGCGCGCCCCCCAGGGCAGGAAGAGGCCCCAGAAGAGGAGCAGGAGCAGCAAATTGTCGCCCCCCTGGAGCACCAGGGGATTACGGTTATGCAGCGAGGCCAGCAGAAGAAAGCTG
>RGAU01000339.1 GCA_009919975.1 Gammaproteobacteria bacterium | reverse complement strand
CCAGGCTTCCGTTACCACCACCCTCCTGGGGGACGACAACACCCTGGCCCTTAGCGCGGTCAACGTCTCGGTCCTGAACTATCTGGTCGCGGTTAATGGGGCAAGCAACCTTTTGAGCCTAAGCGCGGAGAACGCGACCAATGCGCGCCTCGATCTTGAGGTGCTGGGCAATCGCAATACCATTTCCACCCTTCAGCGCGACGTGAGCGATGCCAGTATTCAGGTGCGCCTCAAGGGCAGCGACAACCAGCTCACCATCGAGCAAAGCGCCACCCCGGGGCTCTGATGGCCCTCCCCTCCCGCCAGGCGCCCTTTCCTCCTCTGGGCCTCCTCCTAGTGCTGTGCTTCTTAGCCGCGCCCGAACCCCTTTGGGCCGCCGCCGGCGACGTCGTCGGCACGATCAAGCAAGCCTCGGGCGTTGGCCTGCTTCGCCGCCCGGGAGAGCGACCCCAGCGCCTTGCCACCGGGCTGGAGGTGGCCGCGGGGGATCAGCTGCGGACCCTGGAAGGCACCGCGGAGCTGAGCTTTACCGACGGCGCCCAGCTCTCCCTTGAGGCGTTTAGCCAATTCACCATCGGGGAGGAGAGTGGCCCCACGGAAACGACGCCCCTCGCCGCTCGCTTCGAGCTGGGGGAGAGCCGCTTTCGCAGCGGGGAAAGGCCCAGCGACAACTACCGCCTCACCTCTCCCACGGCGGTCATTGGCATTCGGGGCACCTACTTCGAGGTGCAGGTGGACGAGCTCGGGGAAACTTTGGTGGTGCTGCTCCGGGACCTTGATGGAACGGTGGGGGAGCTCTTGATCGCCAGCCAGGCTGGCGCGGTCACCCTATCCCAGGCCAATGAGGGCACGCGCATTAGCGATCCGAATATCCCGCCGAGCACTCCAGCGATCATCTCGCTCGATCTTTCCATCGGACCGCCCCGGCCAAACTCCGCCCAGGAGGACATCGACAACGCTGAGGCGGGAACGGGCGATGCCCTGAGCGGTGCCATCGACGCCCTCAATGCGGATCAGCTCCGCTTTCGAGACCTCGACCAGGACTTCCTGTCCATCCGAGGGACGGAGAACGATCTAGATCGGGATCTCCTCACGGAGACTGAGGAAGACAGTATCAATAGCGATCCCTTCGCGGATAGCGCCTCAACCAGCGACGGCGCGCCAGAGGTAGCCGTCGCCTCGGAGGTGACGAGCGAGGGTATTGCGGTCAGCGTCACCAGCGCCACCACCGCCACGGGCACGGCGGTTCAGGTGGCCGTGCCTGAAACCAGCAATGCCGCCGTGGTGATCGATCCCAACGCCAGCGTGGACGCGGCAGCCGCTGCGAATAACGGCGCCAACCTCATCATCATCAAGCCCACGCCCTAGGGCATGCGAACCCTAGGCGCTCCGCAGCACCGCTTGCGCCGCGGCCAGCCGCGCCACGGGCACCCGGGGCGG
>RGAU01000338.1 GCA_009919975.1 Gammaproteobacteria bacterium | reverse complement strand
TCGCTGCCAAAGACGCCGGAGCCGGGGAAAATATGGAAGCGCAGGCCCCGGGCCCCGAGGTAATCCTTGCGCTCTGTGCGCAGCCCCAGCTGGCCCAGAAGGCCCGGGAGCAGCGCCTGGTGGATTCGCTCCGGGGCGGCGTCCTCGCCCCCGAGGCGCCAGCCCAGGCCCTGCACGGCGAGGCGAAGCTGGCGATGGAGCGCCCGCCACTCCCGCACCCGGAGGTAAGACAAAAATTGCCGCTGCAGCGCCTTGCGAAAGGCGGAGGCGGACAGCGCTTCCCGCTGCGCCTCCAGCCAGCGCCAGAGGGCCAGCAGAGTGAGGAAATCGGAGCGCTTATCCCGCCACTGAGCGTGGGCCTGATCCGCGGCCTGCTGCTTATCTGGTGGGCGATCCCGCACGTCCGGCTGGGCCAGGGCCGTGACGATGGCCAGCACGGGCTCGAGCACGCCCCCCTGCTCCGCCGCCACCAGCATGCGCCCCAGCTGGGGATCCACCGGGAGCTTCGCCAGGGCCCGGCCCACGGGGGTCAGGCGCCCGAGGAAGGGAAAGGCTTCCGGGTCCCCAAGGTCCAGCTCCTTCATGCGGAGCACTACGGAGGCGAGGTTTGTGCGGCGAATCTCCGGATCCGTAAAGGCAGGGCGCGCTTCGAAATCGGCCGCCTCAAAAAGGCGGAAGCACACCCCCGGCGCTAGCCGCCCGCAGCGGCCGGCGCGCTGGGCGGCGCTGGCCTGGGAAATGGGCTCCACGGGCAGGCGCTGAAGCTTCGAGCGATAGCTATAGCGGGAGATGCGCGCCAGCCCACTGTCGATCACGTAGCCGATGCGCGGCACGGTAAGGGAGGTTTCTGCGACGTTCGTGGACAGCACGATGCGCCGCGCCCCCCCAGGGTTAAAGACCCGCTGCTGGTCCGCATTGGAGAGCCGGGCATAGAGGGGCAGCACCTCCGCCCCGCGAAAGGGCTGGGCGTCCCGAAGCACCTTCGCCGCATCGCGGATATCCCGCTCCCCGGGCAAAAACACGAGCACGTCCCGGGCATAGGGGGGCGGCGCCTCCCCCCTTCGCTCCAGGCGATCGATCGCCTCCAGCGCGGCAAGAAGCCCCTGCTCCACGCCCCCCTCCACCTCGAGAGGTAGATATTCCACGGAGACCGGGAAGGTCCGCCCGGAGACTTCAACAATGGGGGCCGGCACGGGCTCGCCGTCCTCACCTCGCCGCGCAAAGTGCGCCGAGAAGCGCTCCAAATCGATGGTGGCGGAGGTGATGATGAGCTTCAGGTCCGGGCGCCGGGGCAGCAGGCGTGCCAGGTACCCCAGCAGGAAGTCGATATTGAGGCTGCGCTCGTGGGCCTCATCGATGATGAGGCAATCGTAGGCCCGTAGCTCCGGGTCCCGCTGCGTTTCCGCCAGAAGGATCCCGTCGGTCATGAGCTTGATGCGAGTGTT
>RGAU01000337.1 GCA_009919975.1 Gammaproteobacteria bacterium | reverse complement strand
GAGGGCGGTGAAGTCGAGGGGCGGACGCTGGTTCTTCAGCCAATCGAGGCCGGCTTCTAGCGCTTCCCTCGCTGCGCCGCTTTCGAGGCCGAGGCGATCCACCACGGAACGCCAGGAATCCCGGCGCTCAAGGCGCCAGAGCCGCCCCTCATTCGCCGCCTTATCCAGCCCATAGAGGGTTTCAAGGACGGCGTAGGCCGGCTCCGAGAGGCCGCGCGCAAGGTCCGCTCGGTGGTAAAGGAAGGGCGCCTGGGGATCCTCCCGGAGCACCGTGTGCTCGGCCACGGGCACGCGGCCACCGTGGGCCTCGAGAAGATCGCACAGCCACGCCGTGCCCCGGCTCAGGGCCTGGGAGAACAGGGGATCTGGCCCATAGCGAAGGGCTTCCGTCAGGGTCAGCAGCAGGAGGGCCGTATGATCGGTGCGCCGCTCCGGGTAGGGCTCGCGCCAGCTGCGATCCAGGCTGTGATTAAAGAAGCCCCCGCCGACGTGATCCTGAAGTCCGCGCCGGCAGAGCGCCGTTAGGGTCATCATGGCATCGTCGCGAAGCTCGGGGATCGCCAGCTGCGCGCCGAGGAGGGCCGGAAAGGGCTGCTTGGGCCCTGTGCCCACCCCATATTCCCGGGGGTCCGTAGCCTGCGCGAGGGCGGCCCGAAAGGCCTTTTCGATAGGCCCCCAGCCCCCCTGGCCCGGGAGCGCCCCCAGGGCTTCCGCCTCCGCTTCGAGGATCGCCGTGCCCTGGGCCTCCACCGCCGACCTGTCCGTTTCGAGCTGCTCCAAAATGGCCGTGAGGACCCGCTCGGCCTCCGGTCCATAGCCGCCCTGGGGGCCACTTAAGGCGCTGGCCGTCAAAAAAGGCCGCCCTTCCGGACTAAAAAACACCAGGAGCGGGCTTGGGGCCGGCTGCTGGTGCACAATGGCGTGCCAGCGAGCAAGGCGTTCCGGGGCAACGCCATAGTCCCGGTCGAAAAAGGTGAACTCAAAGGCGTCGGCGAGGGGCGAACCGGCCAGCGGGGCCAGAGCGTCCTCCAGCATGCGCCGAGTGCGCAGGCAGCGACCGTCCCCAAGGAGCAGCAGCGTAGGCCTTTCGCTGGGCGACGGCGTGGCCGACCCCCGGGCCCAGGGCAGCGGGTGGTGCGCGAGGAGGGTGGTCAGGCTCCAGTGCCGATGCCCACGGGGGGCTGGCGGCGCGAGCGGGTCCAGGGGCATGGGATCGCCTTATTTCCAGAATTCCACGGCAGCATAGCGCACCCCCTGGGCTGCGCCGAAGTCTTGAACCCTGCGGGGAGAGGAGTAGAAGCGGTGACGGAACGATTGCGGTTAAAACCTCGGGAAGAGCGGCGTCTTCGCGGGGGGCACGTGTGGATCTATTCCAACGAGATTGATACGGCGGCGACGCCCCTGAAGGCCTTTGCGCCGGGGGACGAGGCGGTGCTGGAAAATGCCCAGGGCCGGCCCCTGGGGCGGGTG
>RGAU01000336.1 GCA_009919975.1 Gammaproteobacteria bacterium | reverse complement strand
TGCGCCGCGGCGGGCTCGGACGTCATCGCCCCCTCGGACATGATGGACGGACGCATCGGCGCCATTCGGGAGGCCCTCGAGGGGGCCGGCTACGGGAACGTGCGCATTCTCTCCTACGCCGCCAAGTACGCTTCCAAGTACTACGGCCCCTTCCGGGATGCGGTGGGCTCGGGGCAGCAGCTGGGCACGGGGGACAAGAAGACCTACCAGATGGACCCAGCGAACAGCGACGAAGCGCTCCAGGAAGTGGGCCTGGATCTCTCCGAAGGGGCGGACGCGGTCATGATTAAGCCGGGAATGCCCTACCTCGATATCGTGCGCCGGGTGAAGGACACCTACGCGGTCCCCACCTTCGTCTATCAGGTGAGCGGGGAGTACGCCATGCACATGGCGGCGATCCAAGCGGGGTGGCTGGATGAGGCGGTGATCGCAGAATCGCTCCTGGCCATGAAGCGCGCCGGCGCCGACGCCATCCTCACCTACTTCGCCCTGCGCATCGCGGAAGGCCTAGCCTAAGCCCGCTCAAAAGCGGGTGCGGAGCGCCCCGTCGGCCAGGGCGCCGGGCACGAGGGGCAGCAGCGGCTGCTCCAGAGCCCGCAGAAGACCCCGAAGCAGGGCCAGCTCCCCCAGCACCACGGCGCTGCGCCCGCGAGGAAGGCCCGCGGGGGCGACCTCCCCGTGGCTGCGCAGCTGACGCCACAGCCGATCTAAAAAGCTCAAGGACACCCGGTCTGCGACCAAGCCCTGGGCCCTCGCCAGGGCCTGCGCCGATATCGCCGAACCCCCGGTGGCCAGGCAAGCGCCGGGGCCCACGTGAAAGGCGGAGAGGCCTGCTTCCGCCAGCGTTTTTGCCACCAAGGCATCCGCTCGAGCCCAGCGATCGCTGGCCGTGCCGGCGGCTTCGCTCACGGTCACGCAGCCCAGGGGAAGGCTCAGCACCTGGGTCAGTCCCGCCGCGGAACCGATCGCCAGCTCCGTGCTTGCGCCCCCCACATCGAGGGTACGGCCGCGACCCCGTGCCAAATCAAGGTCGCCTCCTCCTCCCCGGTCAGCACCTTTGCGGGCATGCCTAAATGCGCGGCCACCCGCGCTTGCAGGGGCGCCGGATCGCGCAGGCGGCGGAAGGTCGCCGTCCCGAGCACCCTCCGCTGAGCGAGGGGGATGCCCTGGAGCGCGTTCCCCATGTGGGCAAGCGCGACCTCTGCCCGGAATAGGGCCTCCGGCGCCAGCTCACCGTCTTCGGACAGCCCTGCGGCCAGAGCCACGGGGAGCCCGCGGCGCTCGAAGGTCTCCACCGCCACCCCAGAAGCGATGACCCAGTGGAAGGTGTTGCTCCCGAGATCAACGACCACGCGGGGGTAGGTCATGGCGACTCCTAAGGACTGCAGAAAGGGGAAGGGGCGATGCAAGCGATGTTGCTTTGCCGCGGCGATGGTACACTGCCGCTTCGCCTTAGCTGAGCCCCGGAGC
>RGAU01000335.1 GCA_009919975.1 Gammaproteobacteria bacterium | reverse complement strand
GGCCTTTTCCGCCGCAAGGCGCGTGCAGCTGTTCACGTCGGGCATGACCAAATCCCGTTCCTGCCAGGGGTCGGAGGTGAGCGCGGAGGCGCGCACCTTGACCGCCCGCTTACCGAGCCCGAGCTCCCGTACCTTCTTGCCGCTGGCCAGCACGGCGGCGGCCGCGCCGTCGACGTTCACGGAGCACATCAGCTTCGTGTTGGGATAGCTGATCATTTCCGCGTTCATCACCATCTCCAGGGGCGTTTCCATCTGGTAGGCCGCCTTAGGATTCATGGTGCTGTGGTGGTGGTTCTTCACCGAGACCTTGGCGAATTGCTCGAAGGTCGTGCCGTAGCGATGGCTATGTTCCATCCCCGCCTCGGCGAAAACCGTGGGCATGGTGCCGCCGCCAAAGAGCCCTTCCTTCGGGATTCCCGTGCCGGCCCCGCCGCCCCCAAGCAGACCCTTGCCCATCTGCTCGACCCCCACGGCGAGGGCAAGGTCGCAGGCCCCGGCTTTCACGGCCATCCACGCCTCCCGGAAGGCCGTGGCCCCGGTGGCGCAGGCGTTGGCGCAGTTCACCACGGGAATCCCCGTTTGGCCGATCTCCTGGAGAATGCGTTGCCCCACCATGGCGTTCGCCTGGTAGAGGTTGCCGCAGTAGAGCGCTTCCATGGCCTTGATTTCGAGCCCCGCGTCATCCAAGGCCAGGAGAGCCGCCTGGGCCCCAAGCTGGGGCACGGTGCGGTCCGGGAAGCGGCCGAACTTCAGCATGTCGACCCCAATGATGTAGACGTCATCGCTCATGCGCTGGGCTCCTCGGCAGGTTCAAAGAAATAGGCAAGGTAGGCATTGCCGTCCTTGTCCCGGCGCCCGAGGGCGTCGTCAATCACGACCTTCACCGCCATGCCCAGGCGAACGGCCTCGGGGGTTGCCTCAATGCCACGGAGGTTGCCCTTCAGCGTGCCTCCACCCTCGAGATCTACGATGGCCGAGATAAAGGGCGTCTCCACCCCGGGAAAGGAGCGGTGGACGATGGCAAAGCTGTAAAGGGTCCCGCGGTCGGCGAGGCGCTGGGGGTGTAGGTCATCGCGCTTGCCGCAGCGGCTACAGGCCATGCGCGGCGTGAGATAGAGCGCGTCGCAGGCGCCACAGCGCTGCGCTTCCAGATAGGGGGCTTCCCCTTCGGGAATGCGCAGGCACGGCGCGGCCGGCAAGGGTGCTTGGGCGGTACTCATCATGGTGGTCTCCCCGAGTGTCCCGGGAGCATACGGCGAGGGCTTCCGCCCCTGCAACGCGTGGGCGAGGCGGATTTAGGATTGGGGATTGGAGGGCAAGGTCAGGAAGCGGTGCCAAAGAAGCCAGCGCTCCGGGGCTTGGACAAGCCAGCGCCGAAAAAAGCCCGCCGCCGCGCCCAGGGCCTTGGCCCCGGGGGCGAGGGCCGGGCCGGGGACGAGGGAAAGGCCGCCTTCGGCGCCCTGCCGCGGGA
>RGAU01000334.1 GCA_009919975.1 Gammaproteobacteria bacterium | reverse complement strand
CTCCGCCATTTGGAAGGGCACATGCGCGTAGGCATGGGCCCCGTCCACCAGCACCTCAACGCCCCGGGCGTGGGCCATATCGCAGATCTTCCGCACCGGTAGCACTTGCCCGGTGATGTTGATCATGTGGCTGATCAGCAGCAGGCGGGTTTTATTCGTTATGGCGTTGGCATACAGCGCCACCAGCGCCTCATCGCTTTCGGGGTGATTGGGCACGGACACCACCTTATTCACGACCCCGTAGCGCCGCGCCACCAGCTTGAAGTGGTTCTGCATAGCGCCGTAATCCTGCGCAGCCATCACCGCCTCATCCCCCGCTTTCCAGTCGATACCGCCGATCACCAGATCCAGGGATTCGGTGGTGTTGCGGGTAATGGCGATCTCCTCCGCCGGAGCCCCCACCACGGCCCCGACCTTTTCCGCGACCAGGCGTTTGTTGCTCTGCCGGACCGTGCGCATGTAATAGGAACCTTCGTAATTAACGCGCCGCAGATGGGCCACCTGGCGCTCCAGCGTGGCCTCGGGCATGAAGCAGTAGTAGCCGTTTTCGAGATTGATGTAGTCGGGCTTTAAGCGGTAATCCCCGCGCACGGAGCGCCAGAAGCCTTCGTCCTGCGCCAGCGCCTCGGCGCTTTTCCCCGAAACCGCAGCGACAGCCTGATGCACCTGAGACAGCAGCATAGGCGCCGCCAGGCCCGCCAGCGTGGTGCCTTTCAAAAATGCGCGTCGATCCATGATTGATCCCCCCTTCCCGTGATGCGTCGATTATGGGACGGGGGGCGAAGAATCGGGAAGGGGGTTAGGAGCCTGCGGGAATGGTCAGCACCGGAGCGGAGGTATCCCCCCCCTGCCCCGCCTGAAGCGCAAACAGCTGCATCAAAAGCGAGAAGGTGGCCTTGGAATCGGCGTCCCGGTCATCGATGTAAAACCAGTGATCCCGGTAGGGAATGGCCACGGAGGCGCCCTCCGGGCGGCCCTTGCTCACGTGCACGGTAAGCAGCCCCCCAAGCACCGAATCCCAGGAAAAGGGCCTTCCGGCGGCGTCTCGCGTGGTCACCACCAGCCCCGCCGCGCGGTGGGCCTCGGGCACCGCCACCCCGTTCGCCAGGAAATACAGCACGCCATTTAAGGACCGGGTTTGAATCACGACCTCCTCGCCGGTTCCGGCTTGGGCGCCAGCGCGAAGTCGGTACGCCATCTTCCCCTCCTGCAGGCCCAGCGATTCCCGGAGCGATCGAAAGGCCGGAAGGGCTGCCCCCTCTGCCGTCACGGCGAGCGTAAGGGCCGTCGCATCGCCCGTGCCCTGCCGCCCCAGCAGCAAGGCATCTTCAAGCTGAAGCGCCCGAAGCGCCCGAGCGAAGGCCGCAAACTCGGCAAAGTCCGGCGCCTGGGCGGGCGTGGGTCCGGAGGCCGTAACCGCATTGCGCAGGCCATTGGCCCGCTGCACGGCCAGACGAAAGAGCCGCTCCGTGCTCCATCCCGAGTGATTCAGCAGCACC
>RGAU01000333.1 GCA_009919975.1 Gammaproteobacteria bacterium | reverse complement strand
ATTTGCGACGGCGCGGGCCCCGTGGCCTTGGCCGGCATCATGGGCGGTGAGCGCAGCGGCATTCACGCCGAGGGCGAGGCGCGCACCCAGGATATTTTCCTTGAGTGCGCCTACTTCAGCCCCCTTGCCATTGCGGGACGGGCGCGGCGCTTTGGTCTGTTCACGGACGCCAGCCAGCGCTATGAACGGGGCGTGGATTTCGCCCTACAGGCGGCGGCTACGGAGCGAGCCACGGCGCTTCTTCTGGAGATTTGCGGCGGCGAGGCGGGTCCCATTAGCGGATTCGAAGCCGAAGCGGCCCTGCCTAAGCGCCTGCCGATTACGCTGCGCAGCGCGCGCATCGATGCGCTCCTGGGTACGGCTATCCCGCAAGCCACGGTGGAAGATGTGCTGACGCGCCTGGCGTGCACCGTGGTCGGAGAGGGCAACGGCGCCGAGTGCACCTGGACCGTGACGCCCCCAAGCTTCCGTTTCGATCTGGAGCGGGAAGCAGACCTCATTGAGGAAGTGGCCCGCATCTATGGCTACGACAACCTAGAGGTGGCCCTGCCGCCGGCGGCCCTGACGCTGCCTCGGGAGGATGACGGGGTGGTGCCGACCTCGGCCTTCACCGCGGCGCTCCTGGGCCTCGGGGGCCAGGAAATCATTACCTACAGCTTCATTGATAGCGCCTGGGCGGAGGCCTTCTGCCCCGGGATTGGCCTGCTGCCGCTGGCAAACCCGCTTTCCCCGGAGCTGGCCGTGCTGCGCCCGTCCCTCCTTCCGGGCCTCGTGAAAACCTGGCAGCACAACCGGAATCGCCAGGCCGTGGGGGCCCAGCTTTTTGAAATCGGCACCTGCTTCGAGGCTGGCGAAAACGGCGCGGTGGTGGAAACCCAGCGCGTGGCGGGGCTTCTGACCGGACCCCGGGTGCCGGAGCAATGGAGCGCTGGCGGCGATGCCCTGGATTTCTTCGATGCCAAGGGGTGGGTAGAGGCCCTGCTGGGGCTGACCTTCGATGGTAATGGCTTCACCTTTGAGGCGGGGGAGCATGCTGCGCTGCACCCCACCCGTCGGGCCCTCGTGAAGCGGGGAGGCGCGGTGGTCGGAGCCCTTGGGGCCCTGAGCCCAAGCCTTGCCCAGCAGCTGGATGTCTCAGGCCAGGTCTATGTTTTCGAGCTGGACCTGGCAACCCTGGCGGCGCGGCGAGTGCCCCAGCACCGGGGGCTTTCTCGCTTCCCCGCGGTGCGCCGCGACCTTGCCCTGGATGTACCGAAAACCGTGGGCGCAGGCGCTGTGTTGGCCACGGCGAAGGCCGCTGCGGGGGCCCTCGGGAAGAGCATTCGCCTCTTCGATGTCTATGAAGGCAAGGGGGTCGAGGAGGGCCGGAAGAGCCTTGCCCTGGCCCTGACCTTCCAGGCCCCGGACCGCACCCTCGGTGACGAGGAAGTGGAAGGCGCTATCGCTAAGGTCCGCGAGGCCCTGGCGAAGGACTTCGACGCTCGGCAACGCTAGGAGGCC
>RGAU01000332.1 GCA_009919975.1 Gammaproteobacteria bacterium | reverse complement strand
CCCAACGGCGCGGGCCTCACCACCCGGCAGATGCAGGCCGCCGGAGTGCTGAAGGCCGGGGCGCCCCTCGCTTAGGGCGCCTCCGGAAGCGCCGGTCCCGTAAAGCGCTCCAGCGTCGCAAAGGACGATACGGGGTTACGCCGCAGCTTGGTCAGGCGCTTGCTCGGAACCCCTAGGGGGATCATGGCGGCGAAGGCGTAGTGCTCCGGAACCTCAAGAAGTTCCGCTACGGCAGGTTCCTCCGGGGCCAGGAAGGTTGTGAGCGTGCCCCCCAGCCCCTCAGCGTGGGCCGCCAGCAGGATATTCCAGGCGAAGGGGTAGATGGAGGCGCCGCTAATCACGCCCACGCGCTCCAGGTTCTGGTCCATCGCGGCAACCTTGCCCAAATCTAGGAAGAGAAAGAGGAGCACCGGCGCCGTGCGCAGAGGGGCGAGCAAGGCGTCGGGCACTTCCGTGGCGGCGCAGGCTTCTGCGCTCACGGGGGAGGGCCCAAGGGGGTTCCAGGGGCTCACCCCGGCGCGCTGTTCGGCCACGTAGCGCTGCATGGTCGGCAGCATGAGGGGCTCGAGGGCTGCGCGGGTCTCCGGGTTTCTGACCACCACCACGCGCCAGCCTTGTCGATTGCCGCCGCTGGGGGCAAAGCGCGCTTCCTCAAGAAGGCGTGCGAGGGTTTCGTCGCTCACCGGTTCGTCCGTGAAGTGGCGCGCCGCAAAGGTGCCGCGAAAGGCCTCGTAGAGTTCCATGCGCTGTCCCCTCGTCATGGCTTGGTCATCGGGTCGTCACGCGATGGTAAGGGAGGCGGGGGGAAAATGCTTTGCTCCTTATCCCGCGGAGACGGTTCATGGCCATGACCAGGCTCAGGCAGGGGGCGCGCTGCGTTCTGCGCCTTCCCTTTGTGCTACTCGCCTTGCTGGGGCTCCTGCTCAGCGTCACGGCTACGGCCCGCTGGCCGAGCCTGCAGCGCCGATGCCTTCGCTGGGGATCCTGGACCCTATGCCAGGCCTTCTCCGTGCGCCTCCCGGCGCCCCTGGCCCTGCCCGCCTCGCCTCAGCTCATCGTGGTCAACCATATCTCCTGGCTCGACGTGGTAGTGCTGTCCGCGCTGCTGCCGCCGGCCTTGGAGACGCGTTTTTTGGCCAAGGCGGAAGTGGGTCGGTGGCCCGTGATCGGACCCTTCGCCCGGGGCCTGGGCATGGCCTTCATTGATCGGAGCTCAGCTTTTCGCAGCTATCGGGCGCTGCCGGCGCTTGCGAAAGGGCTTCAGGCGCGGTCCCTACTGTTTTTTCCGGAAGGTACGACCACCGATGGCGTTGGCGTCGCGCCACTGAAGCCCATGGGCTTTGAGCTCGCGGCCCGCGCAGGCGTCCCTGTGCAGCCGCTTTTTCTGCGCTACTTCGATGGGGCGGGGCGCCTCAGCCCAGCGCCGGCGTTTCTGGGGGACGATACGCTTTTAGAAAGCGTCCTACGTCTGGCCCGCGCGCCAGCGGTGGCGGTAGAGGTT
>RGAU01000331.1 GCA_009919975.1 Gammaproteobacteria bacterium | reverse complement strand
AAAAAAAAATTATATTTTTTGTTCATAAGCTTGTTAATAAATATCTATAACTTAAAATTATACATTTATCATCATTGGCCAACTGGCTTATTCGACAGATCTATTGTTTTTTCACAAAAAAACTAAGTTTAGTAAAAAAAAAATTTACAAGTTAGTTATGTTTATAACTTAAACAAATATGATAAATTATTCATAATTCTTATAAAACAATAATGAACAACTTGTGAATAAAAACTTAACCCCAAAACTAACATCTCCTACCAATACCAATACTTTAATTAAATATTATATATATGAGTAATTTAATCTTAAAGGCTTTAAAAAAAGAAAGACCTATCTGGTTAATGAGACAAGCAGGGAGATATTTAAAAGAATATCAAGTCATTAGAAAAAAACAAAAAAATTTTATCGATTTTTGTTTAAATTATAAAGCTGCAAGCAAAGTAACATTACAACCAATAAAAAGATTTGATCTAGATGCTGCAATAATTTTTTCAGATATTTTAATAATTCCATATGGCTTGGGACAAAAAGTTAATTTTAAACATAACGAGGGACCTATTTTGGGTTCTTATAATTTAAAAGAATTTAAAAAAAACAATAAACGAAAATTTTTATCAAAAGTTA
The DNA here is from genome assembly GCA_009919975.1 of Gammaproteobacteria bacterium. Taxonomy (GTDB): domain Bacteria; phylum Pseudomonadota; class Gammaproteobacteria; order Pseudomonadales; family Azotimanducaceae; genus Salivita. The sequence goes on along the minus strand of RGAU01000331.1, from coordinate 874 downwards.
AAAACGTCTATAAAGCAATTGAGTATACTAGAAAAAAATTAAATAAAAAAAAATCCCTTATAGGTTTTGCAGGATCTCCATGGACATTATTGGTTTATATTTTAAATAAAAAATCTCCGAAAAAAAACTTTAATTTAAATAAAATTATTCAAAATAAAAAAGAAGTTGATAGTCTTTTAAAAATAATTGAAAAATTTATTTATATTCATATTGAACAACAAATTAAAAGTGGTGCAGACACGATTCAGTTATTTGATAGTTGGGCCGGACTGTTAAATAAAAAAAATTTAAACAAATATTGTTATCAACCCAACAAAAGAATAGTAAAAAAAATTAAACAAAAATATCCGAACATTCCTATTATTTGTTTTCCAAAAGGCTTACATAAAAATATTGTGCAATTTTGCAATATAGTTAAACCAGATTGTTTAAGCATTGATAGTAAGGCAGATGTTAATCTTATAAATAAAAAAATATCTTCTAAAACAATTATTCAAGGAGGGCTCGATCCAAAGTTTTTATTAGGAAATAAAAAAGCATGTGAGAAAAAAGCGTTATTTTATCTAAGAAAATTTAAACACAGGCCCTATATTTTTAATCTTGGTCACGGAGTAGACAAAAATACCAAACCAACCGCTGTTCAGCACCTGGTTAAAGTAGTAAGAAAGTTTCAATCATGACTTTAGAACACGCAAAAAATCATCCAGAAGTAAAATTTGGAAAAACGGGCGTCCTTATTATTAATTTAGGAACACCAGATAGTACTGGTTGGTGGGACATTAGAAAATATTTAAAAGAATTTTTATCAGACAGAAGAGTTATAGAAGTTAATCCTATTTTGTGGAAAATTATTTTAAATTTAATTATTTTAAAT
>RGAU01000034.1 GCA_009919975.1 Gammaproteobacteria bacterium | reverse complement strand
TGAATTTAGCGAGGGAAATTTAAGTTTCAAAATGGTCGCTAAAAATTGCAGTTGAATAAAGCGCTTATTTCCTGGGGGAAGATCTGCTCCTATGGAAAGCTCGACCCCCGGCTAGGAAAGGCGCGGCACGATGAAGGCAGGACAGGTACTGGCGTTGATCCGGACCCTTGCGGAGGAGCCGACGCTAAAACCTTTCTGCCAACGTAGTTTCTCTCTCTAGCTGCTATTCATCCTTGCGGAAGCGGAGCGCAACCGACAAGAGTTGGGGGTTGAAGAGTGTTTCGAGGCGCTTACGGTGGCTCGGCCGACGCGAGGGACCTTCTCCCGGTGCTATCAGTCCCTGGTAGAAGGGGGGTGCCTGGAGATTGGGGAGAGTTCGGCGAAGCGCTCCAAGCGCGCCGTCCGTCTGTCGCCAGCGACTGCGGCCGCGCTCCGCCGGACGCTGGCCGCAGCGCGAAAGGCGGGGGCCTAGCGCGAGTGTTAGGACCCGTGGAGGCCCTCGTAGGCAGCAATCAACCCTTCTGCCAGGGTTAAGCGGCCGTTCCGGGAGCAGCTATTCACGAGCGCCACATAGAAGCCATCCCCGTCCAGACTTTCCCCGAGCCGCTCCCCGCTGCCGGCGTTCATGGCGGCCACGAAGCCCATAAAAAGTGAGCCAAGCTGCACCCGCGCCGCGGGGTTTTCCTCGGCGTGAAGCTCTAGCACCCGGGCGCAGGTCAGGCCCCTCAGCGCCGAACCCTCGAGGGGGGCGGCGCTCAAGGTCACGTCGTGAGCTAAGGCGGGAATGCTGAAGGTCAGAGCCAGAAGGGCTGGCGCGATGCGTTTCATCAGTGGCAGGCCTTTCCGAGCGCCTTTAAGCGCCAGTAGTTGTAGGGCAGGGGCGCGAGGAACCCAGCGATGAGCATGAGGGGGATCGCCACGGGGCTCAGCTGGGCGCCGCCGGTGACGGCCAGATCCACCAGGTTCATGGCCGCTTCCATGGCCAGCATGGAAATGAGCGACATCCCAAGGGCCGTTTTGAGGGCGAGGGCCAGCGCCATTTGCCGGCTGAGGATTACCGTCTCCAGCGCGATGGAGGTGAGCAGTCCGTTGACCATGGCCAGGGCCATGATGGCCATGGGATCCCAGGGCCAGCCCCCCAGCTGGAAGGCCGCAATGGCCCAGCAGGCACCAGCTGGTGTTCACGGAGGCCCGACGCCAGCTGTGCTTACAGCGCCAGCTGATGGCGAAGGGGGAAGCGGTCGCAGCGGCGGTCATGAGCGCTCCAAATCCAATAGAAAGGCTACTCAGCATACGCGCCTCTTTGGGCTTTTGCTTTCCCTGTGGCAGAGTGACCTTGGGGACGGTTTCGAAATTCCTAAAAAGCGCCAGGAGGGCCTTTAGGGATGCGCATGCTTCGCCAGTGCCTGCTTTTATGCACCGTTTGCATTGTGATGGCCTCTGCCCTTGCGGCCGAGGAAATTGGGCAGGTTGTTGCCCTGCAGGGTCGCGCCGCTGCCCAAACCTCCGGTGCAAGCCCTCGCCTATTAAAGGTCGACGATCCACTCTTTGAGGGGGAAACGCTCCGAGTGCTCCCAGGCGGAGAGCTTCGCGTTCGTTTTGATGATGGTGCTTTGCTGACGCTGGCGGAAAGCAGCGCGCTCAACGTTTCCGGCTATAACAGCGCCCTCGGCCAAGAGCGTTTTGAGGCGGAGCTTTTAGAGGGTGGCTTCCGCACCGCCACCGGCTCAATCGCAAAGCAGGCCGCTTCGGCCTACCGGGTTTCCACGCCCTTCGCTGTCCTCGGGGTTCGAGGTACGGATTTCGCGCTGGGGTTCGCCGGGTCCAGCGCTTCTTCTCCCGTGGTTGCCGGTATTCAGGAAGGGCTGATCGTCCTCGAGAACCCCGCAGGCTCCCTGGTCCTTGGGGCAAATCAACCTTTTCAGCTCGCGCAGGTGTCGGCGCTGACCGCTGCCCCTCAGGGCCTGACCGTGATGCCCCTAGGTTTAGACCGCTTTTTAGGCTTGGAGCTGGGGCCTCCGCCGGGCGCCGTGGGGGAGCCCAGCGCGGGAAGCCAGCAAACCGCCGCGCCTACGGAGGGTGGACCGCCGGCAGAGGGGGGTGGCCCTTCCGGCGGTTCCTCGGGCGGATCCCCTAGCGGGGCTTCCGGTGGCGCTTCCGGCGGCAGCAGTGCCAGCGCAGGCGGGGCCTCGAGTGGCGCAGGCGCCAGCGGGGCCGGCGCAGGCGGCGTCTCCGCCGGGGGTGCGGGCGCCAGTGCCAGTGCGGCCAGTGCAAGTGCGGCAGGCGCGGGCGCAGCGGGTGCCGCAGGTGCAGGCGCTGCAGCGGGAGTGGCCGCTGCTGGGGCTATCGCCGGCGTGTCCGCCGCCACTGCCATTGCTGCAGGCCTTGCGGCCGTTGCGGTAGCGGCCGTGGCGGGGGCGGAGTTTTCGGACGACGATGCGCCAGCCGGTGACGACGGCGAAGAGGGCGGCAGTACCGGTGGCGATACGGGGGGTGATACGGGAGGGCCGACGGGCACAACGCCGACGACGTCCACCACGTCCACCACGTCCACTACTTCGACGACCTCGACCGTCTCGACAACCTCGACAATTTCTACGACGTCGACCCCATCCACCACGTCGACAACCCCAAGCACTCCGTCCACCTGATGCGGCTTAAGGGTTTTTTACCGAGCAGGGATTGCTATCCTTCCGCCCGCCCGGCTGGGGCGGTAGTTAAATGGATATAACGACTCCCTCCTAAGGAGTAGTTCCAGGTTCGATTCCTGGTCGCCCTACCAGCCCCCGCCTTCCCCCTCAGGCTGTTGCCCTATAGCACCTTCGATCGGGACCAGGCATTGCACTGGTGAATCGCTGAGGCGCGAAGCAGCGGTGAAGGCTGCCGCGTGCTGGCCATGCGATTCATGCACTGTTCCCGCAGATAGCGAATTTGGCTGAGATGGGCCTGCTCAATGGGCCCGGGTGTTGCGCAGCCGGCCAAGGTTGCGCTCGCAACCACGGCGGCCAGCACCCGAAGGTGTGCTCTCTCCATGTTTACCCCTCCCCAGAGGCATGTGTTCCGTGGCCCGGCATTTTTGCTCTTTTGACCACGCCTCTTGATCCTAAGGAACGATCTAGGGTCTGTCCACGGCCCCCGAACCCTGTTATCCCGCGCCCACCCTGGGCATAATTTGCCGCGCATTTTCGCGGCCTTAGGCGCCGCTTAATTCATCAAAGAGGACGCCGCATGAATCGCTGGCTGTGGGGCGCAGCCCTTTTTAGTGCCACCCTATCTGCTACTCCCGTGGCGCTGAGCGCGGAAGCCGAATGGACCCCCTCGGGGGAGCTGGGCTTTGTGAACACCACGGGGAACTCGGAGGCCACCACGATCAACGGCAAGCTGGCCGTGGAAGGGCGCTACGAAGGCTGGGAGGGGGACGCCCACGTCTCTGGCCTGCGCGGGGAAAACAGCGGGGAAACGAGCGCCGAGCGCTATGAAGTCGCGGGTACGGCGCGCCGGGATCTCGGCCCCGAAACCTTCCTTGCCTCGGCCCTTCGCTATGAGCGCGACGATTTTTCCGCGTTCCAGTCCCAGGGCAGCGTCTCCGTTGCCTACGGTTTTCGTCCCATCGCGGATGTGGACCAAACCCTGCGGCTCGAGGTCGGCCCCGGTATTCGCCGGGCCCAGCCCCGGGGGGAAAGCGATGATACGAACCTCATTGGTCGGGCCCAGGGCCGCTACACCCGAACGCTGAGCGATACGGCCCAGCTCTACAACACCACGCTGTTGGAAACGGGCACAGACAATACCTTCCTGCAGAACGAGCTGGGCATTGCCGTAGCTATCAACGAATCCCTCGCCCTGAAGGCCGCCTACCAGCTGCGCCGGAACTCTCAGGTGATCGGCGATAAGGAAAAGCTCGACACGCTCACCACGATCAATCTGGTCTGGCGCCCCCGGCGCTAGCCATGGCTCCGCCCCTTTCCATCATCATCCCCACCCTGAATGAGGCGCGAAATCTGCCCAGCCTTCTGCGTGCGCTAGCGCCGGCCCGGGCCCGGGGGGCGGAGGTGCTGGTGGTGGATGGGGGCAGCGAAGATGAAACGGTGGCTTTGGCGGAAGGGCTGGGGGTGACCGTGCTCCGGGCCGAGGGGGGGCGGGGCCCTCAGCTGGCCAAGGGCGCAGAAGCCGCAGGGGGCGCCGTGCTCTGGTTTCTCCACGCCGATAGCACCATCGAGGCGGTGAGCGACCTTCATCTGCTGACGGGGCTGGCAGAACACCGGCGGCGCTGGGGCTTTTTCTCTATCCGCATTCTGGGCCGCCATCCTGCCCTGGCGCTCATTGGGCGTATGATGAATCTGCGCTCGCGCCTGTCGGGCATGGGCACGGGGGACCAGGGGCTCTTCGTGACCCGGGACGCCCTTGCCGCCGTGGGGGGCGTGCCGCCCCTGCCGTTGATGGAAGACCTCGCATTGGCTGCGGCCCTGAAGGCCACCCAGGGGCCGCCCCTGTGCCTCCGAAAGCGCCTGCGCACCGATGGCCGGCGCTGGGAATCCCAGGGGGTTTGGAAAACGGTGCTGCTCATGTGGCGCCTGCGCTGGGCCTATTTCCGTGGTGCCGATCCCGCCAGGCTAGCGGCGCGCTATCGCGCTAGCGATTCGGCGTGAGTACCCCCCTTCGGGTGATCCTCTTTGCCCGTCCCCTGGTGCGGGGCACGGTGAAAACCCGCCTCGAACCGGCCCTGGGCGCCGAGGGCGCGCTGCATCTTTACGAGGCGCTGCTGCGCTACGTGGTGAGCGTGTGCCAAGAGGCCAAGCTTGGCCCCCTGACCCTGGCCTACGCCGGGAATCACCCCGGGACTGCGTTAGCTGCCCTCGGGGAGGCCCACGGGGCCAGGCTCGTCAGCCAGGGCCCGGGGGACCTTGGTGATCGCATGGCTCGCTCCCTCGGCGAGGCCCTAGAGGCCGGGGCTTGGCCTGTCCTGCTCGGAACCGATCTGGCGGGGCTGAAGCCAAGCCACCTCACGGCGGCGGCCGCCGCGCTGCGCGCAGGCGATGACTATGCCTTCGCCCCCGCCGAGGATGGGGGCTACGGGGTCGTCGCCGCTCGGCGCCTCGATCCCGAACTTTTTACCGCCATGCCCTGGAGCACGCCCTCCGTGATGAAGGAAACGGCAAGGCGCTTGGCTAAGCTTGGACGCGCATGGACGCGCCTGCCGAGCCTGTACGACATTGATGGTCCGGAGGACTTGCCCCGCCTTGAGGCGCACCCCGTGTTGGGCCGGGCGCTGGCGGCCTTGAGCCATGTTTCCCCTTCGTGATCACAACCCTACCCGGCGTACGCCCTGGGTCACCTACGGGCTGATCGCCTTGAACTTTTGGGTGTGGGCCCGATGGCAGGGCTTCGGTTTCCCCGAACCCCTGCTTCACTCCCTTTGTGAGCGGGCGCTCATTCCCGGGGCCCTGCTGGGCTTCAGCGAACCCGGATCGCTCATTCCCCTTGGGTCTGAGGCCAGCTGCCGCCTGGGGGAGCGCAACCCCGGGAGCGTGTTTACGAGCATGTTTATGCACGGCGGCTGGCTCCATCTCCTCGGCAATATGTGGTTCCTGTTTGTTTTCGGGGACAACGTGGAGGACCGCCTCGGGCCCCTGCGCTATGGGGTTTTCTATTTGCTGGCCGGGGTGGCGGCGGCGACGGCGCAAATGCTCTATGCCCCCAGTAGCGTCGTCCCCATGGTCGGGGCCTCCGGTGCCATTGGCGGCGTCATGGGCGCCTACGCCGTGTTCTATCCCAAGGCGCGGGTTGATCTCCTCGTGTTCCTGGGATTCTTTGTGACCCGGGTGGCCGTCCCCGCGGCGCTCATGCTCGTCTACTGGTTTGCGATCCAGGTGCTGGCGGGGCTTCCCTCCCTGGGGCAAAGCGGGGGCGGGGTGGCTTTCTGGGCTCACATCGGGGGCTTCCTCGCTGGGGTCGGCTGGGCCGTCCTGGAACTGACCCGATCTCCAGCGCCGCCCCGGCGCAAAAGACGCTGACCGGGCCCCGGGAGCTGCGTACACTGGCGCCATGAAAGTGACCCGTGCACAAGATCTCGAAGGCCTTCGCGCCGCCGGCCGGGCCGTGGCCCAAACCTTGGCGGCCATGGGGGCCGCGCTTGCGCCGGGCATGACCACGGCGGAGCTCGACGCCCTGGGCGCTAAGCTGCTGGCGGAGCACGGGGCCCGCTCGGCGCCCCAGCGTGACTACCGCTTCCCCGGCGCCACCTGCATCAGCCTGAACGAAGAAGCCGCCCACGGCATTCCCGGTCCCCGCCCCCTGGCGCCGGGGGATATCGTGAATATCGATGTCTCCGCGGAGCTGGACGGCTACTACGGGGACACCGGTGCCACCTTTTTGATGCCGCCGGCGGCGCCGGAACACCAGGCGCTCCTGGCGGCGACGCAGGCAGCCCTGGACGCGGCCATGGCCGTCGCCCAGCCCGGCGCTTTCATCAACGAAATTGGCCGGGCCATCGAAAGCACGGCCCGGGCTGCGGGCTTCACCACGCTCCGGGATCTCGGTAGCCATGGGGTGGGGCGCAAGCTTCACGAGGCGCCGCGCTTTATTCCCAACTTCTTCGATCCTACCGATCGGCGCCGCTTAGCCGAGGGCATGGTCATCACCATTGAGCCCTTCCTGTCCCTGGCCTCGGAGCGCTGCACCACCGCCGACGATGGCTGGACCCTGCTCTCCGGGCCGGGAAATCGGTCGGCCCAGTTCGAGCACACCCTCGTGATCACGGCGGGCGGCCCGGAGGTTATGACGCGCCCCTAGGCGGGAAGGCTATACTGCGCGGGCCCCTGGGAGAGGAGAGGCCGTGGAAACCCCTTTGCTAACGGTTCGGCAGCTGCGCTGTGAGCGCGACGAGCGCGTGCTCTTCGCCGATCTCAGCTTTGCCGTGGCGCGAGGGACGGCGCTCCAGCTGCGGGGCCCGAATGGCGCGGGAAAGACCACCCTGCTGCGCATTTTGGCGGGCCTTCACCCCGATTATGAGGGCGAGGTGAGTCGCGCCCCCGGCCCCCTCGCTTACCTAGGGCACCGCCCAGCCCTGAGCGGCCTTTTGACGGCGGAAGAAAACCTCGCTCACTACCTCTCCCTGACCGCGCCGGGCACGGACGCGAGCGCGATTACCGGCGCCCTTGAGCGGGTGGGGCTGGCGGGCTACGAGGCCGTGCCCTGCCAGGCGCTGTCCGCGGGGCAGCAGCGCCGGGTGAGCCTCGCGCGCCTGCCCTTGCTGGGCATTGCGGCACCCCTTTGGCTGCTCGATGAACCCTTTACGGCCCTGGATGATCGGGGCATCGCCCTGGTGACGACGCTTCTTGAGGAGCACCAGGCCGCTGGCGGGGGGGCCATCTTCACCACCCACCAACCCCTCGCCCCGCGCCCTGGGCTTGAGACCCTCTGGCTGGGCTCGGAGGGAGCGTCATGAAGATTCCCGGGCTTTTTTGGGGTCAGTTTCGCCGCGATGGCGCCCTGGCCCTGCGCCAGCCCGGGGAGCTGGCGAACCCCCTGGCCTTTTTCGTGCTGGTGATTACCCTCTTTCCCCTGGGCGTAAGCCCGGAAAGCGCAGTGCTTGCCCCCCTCGCTGCCGGAGTGCTGTGGATTGCCGCGCTCCTGTCGACGCTTTTGGGGCTGGAAGGGCTTTTCCGCCGGGACCGGGATGAGGGCACGCTGGAGCAGCTCGTGCTCCACGGCGATCCTCTGGTGTTTGCGGTGCTCGCTCGGCTGCTGGTGCACTGGCTGGGTACGGGCCTGCCCCTGACGCTTCTGGCCCCCGCTCTTGGGGCCATGCTGGCCCTGCCCGAGGAAGCCCGCTGGCCCGTGACCGCGGGTCTGGCTCTGGGTACGCCCATTCTGGTGCTGCTCGGGGGCGTGGGGGCGGCGCTCACCGTGAGCCTCCGTTCCGGTGGGGTGCTTCTCGCGCTCCTCGTGCTGCCCCTCTTCATCCCCGTACTGATTCTTGGGGTGAGCGTGGCGGAGCTCGCCGTGGCGGGGCTTCCCACGGCGCCCGTGCTCGCCTGGCTGGGGGCCGGGGCGGCCCTGGCCCTCGTCACTGCCCCCTTTGCCATCGCCGGCGCCCTTAGCATTGCCGTGGAAACGGGCTAGGCTTGGCGCCCCTGCATAGGAGATCACCGTGAAGGTTCCGGCTCCCCTCGTTCGCCTTTGGCATCGTTTGGGCTCCCCGCGCTGGTTTTTCGAGACCACAGCGCCCTGGCTTCCCTGGCTTCTTGGCCTGGGGGTGGTGCTTTTGGGGGCGGGGGCCTTCTGCACGTCCCCGCGGCGATCCTCGCCCAGTCCTGCTACATGCTTATGGGCACCTGCGGCGTGGTGCTGCTGGTCTGGCGCATGAAGCTCGCGGATATGGTGCTGGAAGCGGCAGCGCCCATCGGCGCCTCCTTCACGGCCCTGGCGCTTGTGACCGGCGCCGTGTGGGGCAAACCCACCTGGGGCACCTGGTGGGCCTGGGATGCGCGGGTCACCTCCATGCTCATTCTGCTGTTTCTCTATCTCGGCATTATCGGTCTTCGCCAGGCCTTGGCGCGTCCCGAGGCGGCGGGGCGGGCCTGCGCCATCCTGGCCATCGTGGGGCTCGTGAACATTCCCATCATCAAGTATTCCGTGGATTGGTGGCTCACCTTGCACCAGCCCTCCACCTTCAAGCTGACGGAAAAGCCCGCCATGCCCCCGAGCATGTGGATTCCCCTCCTGCTTTCCGTGCTGGGCTTCTACGCCCTCTTTATCTGGAGCGTGCTGCAGAGCACCCGGGTGGTGGTGCTCGAGCGGGAGCGGCGGACGGCCTGGGTGCAGAACTTTGTGGCCGAGCAGGGGTCTAAGGCATGAACTTCGAGAGCTTCAGCGCCTTTCTGGCCATGGGCGGGCACGGCCCTTACGTGTGGAGCTGCTACGGCTTAACGCTTGCGGTGCTGCTTTTCAACGGCCTCGCTCCGGGACGGCGGAAGCGCCGCTTTCTCCGGGAGCAGGGGGCCCGGCAGCGGCGCCAAGAGCAGCACCCGGCGCATCCCGAAGCCCAACCCTAAGCGGACAGGGCCCGGGCAGGCGCGCTATCATGCTTGAAATCGGACCGGAGCCTCAGCCATGCACCCAAAGCGCAAGCAACGCCTGACGCTGGTGGCCTTTTTATTCGCCGGGGTCGCCGTGGCCGTGGGCCTCGCGCTCTTCGCCCTGAACGAAAACATCAATCTCTTTTACCCGCCGGACCAAATCGCCCGGGGCGAAGCCCCCGTGGATCAGCGCATCCGCGCCGGCGGCATGGTGCTTGAGGGCAGCGTGCAGCGCGATCCCGGTTCCCTGGCGGTCCGCTTTACCCTGTCTGACATGGCGGGGCACGACGTCCCCGTGGTGTACGAGGGCATCCTCCCGGATCTCTTCGGGGAAGGGCAGGGCATCGTGGCCACGGGGCGCCTTCGCGCCAATGGCACCTTCGAGGCCAGCGAAGTGCTGGCTAAGCACGATGAAAACTACATGCCGCCGGAGCTCGCGGAGCTGGCCGGGCGCAAGGCGCCGGAGGGGCAGCGGGCCGGCATGGCCACCCTCGATGCCGGGGGCTAGGGCCTAAATCACTGTTGGGGGACGCATGATTCCAGAGCTGGGACACTTCGCGCTCATTCTTGCGCTCATGCTCGCCGTACTTCTGGCGGTGGTGCCCATGGCCGGAGTGGTCCGCCGGGACCTCACGCTACAGCACAGCGCCGGGGCCCTGTCCGCGGGGCTATTCGTATTCCTGCTGCTGTCCTACGCCTGCCTCACGCAGGCGTTCCTGCAGGACGACTTCTCCGTGGCCTACGTGGCCAATAATTCCAATGCGCTCCTGCCCTGGTACTACAAGGTGAGCGCCGTGTGGGGGGCGCACGAGGGCTCCTTCCTGCTCTGGACCCTCATCATGGGGGGCTGGACCCTCGCCGTGGCCCTGCGCTCGGAAGCCCTGCCCACGGCCATGCTGGCCCGGGTGCTGTCCGTCATGGGCGCCCTCACCGTGGGCTTCATTCTGTTTTTGCTCATGACCTCGAACCCCTTCGAGCGCGTGCTCCCCGTGGCCGCCGCGGAAGGTGCGGACTTAAATCCCCAGCTCCAGGACTTCGGCCTGATTGTCCATCCGCCCATGCTCTACACGGGCTACGTGGGCTTTTCCGTGGCCTTCGCCTTTGCCATCGCGGCGCTGCTTTCCGGGCGCCTGGATGCGGCCTGGGCCCGCTGGTCCCGGCCCTGGACGAACCTCGCCTGGGCCTTCCTGTCCGTGGGCATTGCCCTCGGCAGCTGGTGGGCCTATTACGAACTCGGCTGGGGGGGCTGGTGGTTCTGGGATGCGGTGGAGAACGCCTCCTTCATGCCCTGGCTCGTGGGGACGGCGCTCATTCATTCCCTCGCGGTCACGGAAAAGCGTGGGGTGTTCAAGAGCTGGACCGTGCTGCTCGCCATCGCGGCCTTCTCCCTGTCCCTCCTCGGCGCCTTTATCGTGCGCTCCGGGGTCCTCACCTCCGTCCATGCCTTTGCCGTGGACCCGGAGCGGGGCATGTTCATCCTCGTCTTCCTGCTCCTGGTGGTGGGCAGTGCGCTGGTCCTCTACGCCCTCCGCGCCCCGGTGATGCGCGCCGAGGCACGCTACGAAGGCCTCTCCCGGGAGGTCATGCTGCTGGCCAACAATATCGTGCTGGTGGTGTCCACCGCCGCGGTGCTCCTGGGCACGCTCTATCCCCTGGTTTATGAATCCCTCACCGGGGGCGGCAAGATCTCCGTGGGGCCGCCCTATTTCAATGCGGTCTTCGTGCCCCTCATGGTGCTGCTCCTTCTGATTATGGCGCCGGCGCCCCTGGCACGATGGAAGCGCACCGGCGCAGCTCAGCTCATGCGCAGCTTAAGCAAGGTGGCCCTGGCGAGCGTCGCCCTTGGCCTGGTCCTGCCCTTGGTGGTGACCGGCGCCCTGGAGCTTTGGCCCGTGCTGTCGGTCATGCTCGGGGCCTGGATCACCCTGGCCCTGCTCGTCGATGCCCTCGAGCGGGTGCGGAACAAGCAGGGCCTCCCGGCGAAGCTACGAGGCCTGAAGACGCTAGGGGCGGGCTATGGCGGCATGGTGCTGGCCCATCTCGGGGTGGCGGTGACCGCCCTTGGCATTGCCCTCACCACCACCTACTCCACGGAGCGGGACGTACGCCTGGCCCCGGGGGACAGCGTCACCCTCGGCCCCCGTACCTACCTGTTTGAAGGGGTCGCGCCCCTCGAAGGGCCGAACTACGTGGCGGATCAGGGCACGGTGCGGGTATTTCAGAACGGCCAGCCCATTGCCGTGCTACACCCGGAGAAGCGCCGCTACCTGGCCCGGCAAATGGTGATGACGGAGGCCGATATCGACCCCGGGTTTTTCCGCGATCTCTATGTTGCCCTCGGGGAACCGCTGGGGGAGGGGGCCTGGGCCCTGCGCGTGCACGATAAGCCCTTCGTGCGCTGGGTGTGGTTTGGGGGCGTGCTCATGATGTTCGGCGGGCTCATGGCCGCCTTCGATCGGCGCTACCGGCGGCTGAAGCTTCGGGACCAGGCCGCTCTAGCGGGAGCGCTGGCCTCGTGAGCCGCACCAGCCTGTTCTTGCCCCTGGGGCTCTTTCTGCTCATGGCCTTCATGCTCTGGCGGGGCTTTGCCCTAAACGATCCCCATGAGCTGCCTTCGGCGCTGCTGAATCAGCCCCTGCCCGATTTCCAGAAAACGCGCCTGGCTGACGGTGCCCCCGTGGCCCGGCAGGACCTCCTCGGCACGCCCTTTCTTCTCAACGTTTGGGCCACCTGGTGCCCCACCTGTAAGGCCGAGCACGCGGAGCTGAACCGCATCGCTGCGCGCTACGCCGTGCCCCTGGTGGGGGTGAACTATAAGGACGACGGCCCCGCGGCCCGAGCCTGGCTGGCCCGCTACGGCGATCCCTACCGCCTGTCCGTGGTGGACGAGGACGGCAGCCTGGGCATTGAGTTGGGGGTTTACGGCGCCCCGGAAACCTTCATCGTCGACGGCGACGGCATTATTCGCTACAAGCGCGTGGGGGCCGTGGATCGGCGCGTCTGGGAAGAGGAAATTCGCCCCGTGCTCCAGAATCTTGGCCTGCCCCTCGAGGAGCCCCGGGCATGAATCGCAACCTCCTGAAGGCCTTGCTGGGGGCCGTGCTGCTGGCCTTCAGCGCCGCAAGCTTCGCCGCCATCGATACCTACGCCTTTGAAACGGCCGCAGAGGAAGCGCGCTACAAGGCGCTGATTGATGAGCTGCGCTGCCCGAAGTGCCTGAATACCAATCTTTCCGGTTCCGACTCCCCCATCTCCGCGGACCTTCGACGCACCGTGGCGACCATGGTGCAGGCCGGGAAGGGGGACGAGGAGATTCGTGGGTACCTCCTCGCGCGCTACGGGGACTTCATCCTCTATCGGCCCCGAGTGATGCCCGCCACCTATGTGCTTTGGTTTGGCCCCGCGCTGCTCTTTTTGCTGGCCCTGGCCTTCGTGGCCCGCCTCGTGCTGCGCCAGCGCCAGGCGGAGGCCCCCGCGCCCCTGTCGCCGGAGGAGCAGGCGGCCCTTGCGCGGCTGTCTCAGGCCGTTGGGGAGAACTCGAAGGCATGACCCTCTGGCTTTCCCTTTTGGCCCTGGCCCTTGGGGCCATGGGTTTTGTGCTGTACCCCCTACGGCCGCGCCGCCTCGATGATGGCGATGCGCTGCGCCTCAGCTCCAACCTCGCCACCTTTGAGGAGCGCCGGGCCGAGCTGGCCGAGGACCTCGCCGAGGGGCGCCTCGATGCCGCGAGCCATCGCGCGCTTTTAGCAGAGCTCGACCGGGCCCTCCTGGCGGACGTGGGCATGGTGACGCCCACGGGGGTCAAGCTGGCTGTCCGCCCGGCCGGCCGCGTGCTCTGGGCCAGTGCGCTGCTCGTACCCCTGGTGGCGCTGCTGTTCTATGCGCCCTGGGGCCTGTCCTTTGGGGCGGCGGAGGATTTGGCTTTTAAGGCAGAGCTCGAGGTGTTCGACGCGGCCCAGGCGGCCCTCGGCGAGGATCCCACGGCGGCGGAGATCGCCGGCCTGCGCCTGCGTCTCGAGGGCCTCGAAGCGCGACTCCGCCGCCTGGAGGCAAAGGAGCCCGATGGCTGGTTCCTGGTCGGGCAGCGGGCCATGGATTTAGGTGCCTTCGCTCAGGCCGCGGCGGCCTTTGAGGAGGTGGAAAAGCTCACCGGGGGCGCCCTCGTGGCCCTGGTCTACCGCGCTCAGGCGCTCTATCTCGCGAACGATCGACGCCTTGACCGCACCGGCCGTGCCCTGGTCGATCGCGTGCTGGCTACCGTGCCGGACCAGCCGGTCATGCTGGAGCTCCTGGCCATGGACGCCTTCTCTCAGCAGCGCTACCAGGAAGCGGCGGAAACCTTTCGCCGCGTGCTGGCGGCGGGGATTGCCAATCCCGCTCGGCGCCAATTTTTAGAAGATGCTCAGCGCCGCGCGGCGGAGCTGGGGGGGCTGGATCTCGCGGCCCTTAGCGCTGCGGCGCCCGCGGGGCCGGGCATTGCCGTGGATCTCACCGTGGCGCGAGCCTGGCTAGAGAACCTGCCGGCTCAGGCCCAGCTGTTTATTCTGGCGCGGCCGCCGGGAGGGCGCATGCCCCTCGCCGTAGAGCGCCACAATCCCGCCACCCAGCTGTCCGTGCGCCTCGGTCCCGAGGACGCCATGAGCCCCGCCATGAGCATCGTCGGCCAGGCGGCCGTGGAAGTGGTGGCGCGCCTGTCCATGGATGGGTCCCCCGCGGGCGGGGACGGCATGAAGGAAGTGGTGCTTGAAGCCGTGCCCACCACCGGCGCCCGGGTCACCCTAGCCCTAGGTCCTACGGCCCCACCGCCGAGCTTTACCCTCGAGACCGCAAGCGCTGCAGCCCCGCCCGCGCCGGTTAAGGCTCCTGGGGGGAGTAAGGGGGAGGCGCCAGCGGCCCTGCGCCTTGCGCTTTCCCTTGCCCCTGGGCTCAGCGCTGCGCCGGACGCTACGGTTTTCGTCTTTGCCCGTACGCCGGGTACACCCATGCCCCTTGCGGTGGATCGCTTCCTGGTTGGCGAATTGCCGCGGGAAGTGGTTCTTGATGAGGGTTCGGCCATGATCCCGGGCCAGGGCCTGGGCTCCGTGCCGGCCCTGGAGGTGGTGGCTCGGGTGACGGCCAGCGGCGGCGTGCGCGCAGCCCCGGGAGACCTCGAGGGGCGTCTTGGCCCCCTTAGCACGGAAGATGGGGACACCTTCTCCGGCGTGAAAACGCTGGTGATCGATCAGGTTGTGGAGTGAATCGGCCAAAACCACTAGATGCAGGGGTTAGGGCCCTTCGGCTACACTAGAAAAAACAAGCCGGCGGCCCCTTCCCTTACGCTCGAGGGTAACGGATAGCCGGCGTCGCGCCCCCAGGGGCACGGGGAACCATGCGTTTAAAATCCATAAAACTGGCGGGCTTTAAATCCTTCGTGGATCCCACCACGGTGCA
>RGAU01000330.1 GCA_009919975.1 Gammaproteobacteria bacterium | reverse complement strand
TTCCGGTCGCTCATGCGGCCCCGCATGTAGGGGTCGAGGGAAAGATAAAGCGTTTTCAGCAGCACTTCCCCGGGCCCCGGCGTGGGCGCGGAAACGCGCTCAGCGGCGAAGTCCGAGGCTACGGGCATCCCCTCGGGACGCTTGGCGAGGGTGATGCGGGTGTTCTGTCGATCAGGAGCGCTCATGGGCGTCAGTCCTCTTCAGCTTCGGGAAAGGTCGGTAGGGCCGCCAGCAGGCCCTTCAGCCGATCGCGTTCGGCTTCCGCGCGCCAGCTATCGAGAAAGCCCTCAAAGGCCGCGAGCAGCGCCAGGGGGTTCTCGAACATCATGTGATGGTGCATGTCGGGCAGGGTGATGATGGGGAGGAGCCCTTCCGTCGCCGCCCGGAGGAAGGGGCCGCTGCGCGCGCCATCGTCCGCCGAGTGCTCCCCCAGGATCACCGCGCTCGGGCAGGCCAGGTGGGCAAAGCGGTCCACCTGGTCGATGCCCATCTCGAGATGATCGAAAAGGGCCGGATCAAACTTCCAGGTCCAGCCGCCGTCCACGGCTTTTAGCCCCGCCTCCGCGAGGAAGCGGTGTACGGCAGGATCAAGGGGCGGCTGCTCCGGGACCAGGCGGAAGCGCCCCAGGGCCGTTTCTAGGTCCGGGTAGGTGCGCAGGGCGCGAGGTTCCCTGCGCCCTTCGCGCTGGGCCCGTAGGCCCCACTCCACGTAGCTGCTTCGGGGCCGCACGGTGAAATCGTTGAAGATCACCCCGCGCAGCTGATGGCCGAAATAGTGGGCCGTTTGCAGGGCGACGAAGCCCCCAAAGCTATGGCCGATCACAAAGGGCTTAGGCGGCAAGGCCGCTTCGCAGACGGCAAAGACCTCCCGGGCAAAGGTTTCGCCGCTGTAGCGATCGCGGTGGCCCGAGTCCCCGTGGCCCGAAAGATCGAGGGCCGCCACGGTGTACTTCCGGGCCAGATAGGGGGCGAGGAAGCGCCACCAGTGACGATGGGCGTTGCTACCGTGAATCAGCACCACGCCGGGGGCCCCTTCCGGGCCGGCCCAACGCTCATAGGTGATGGTGGCGCCATCGACGGTGACGGCGCCGGCCTCGCCGGGTTGGGCGAGGCCGAAGCTAAACCAGGGTGGGGCGGTCATGACTCTCCTTAGGGGACTTACCAGGTATCGACGCAGGGCCGCTTCGGCGGGATCGTGCGCCAGTGGGGTAGGGGGTTGGCTTCAAGACCGGCGCTGATCCAGCGCCGGCTCTCTGCCGGGTCAATCACATCGTCAATCTCGAAGTGAGAGGCCATGTTCGTTCCCTTGCCCCGCTGATACATGCGATCGACCATTTCCTGATAGGTCTTTTCTCGCGCCTCGGGGTCCTCGATGGCCTCAAGCTCCTTGCGATAGCCGAGCTTCACCGCACCTTCCAGGCCCATGCCGCCAAACTCGCTCGTGGGCCAGCCCACGATGAAGTAGGGCGCCCGGAAGCTGCCGCCGGTCATGGCCTGGGCGCCCAGGCC
>RGAU01000329.1 GCA_009919975.1 Gammaproteobacteria bacterium | reverse complement strand
TGGGCTGAAATGGTACGCGTTGCCTGCGGTTTCCGAGGTCAAGCTGTCCCTGGGCGGGTTGAATTACACCGCGGCGCCCTTCAACGGGTGGTACATGGGTACGGAGATCGGTGCGCGTAATCTCTCCGACCCCTACCGCTACAATCTGCTGCCTCGCCTCGCTCAGCGCCTAGGGTTGCCCACCCACCGGCCGAGGACCCTATGGCAGGACCGAGCCCTTCTTGAACTCAATATCGCCGTACTCCATTCCTTCGAGCGCGCCGGCGTAAAGCTGGTGGATCATCACGCGGCCACGGCGGATTTTATGCAGTTTGCTGAGCAGGAACGCGCCGCGGGTCGCCCGGTGGCGGGGCGCTGGAGCTGGCTGGTGCCTCCCATCTCGGGCTCGGCAACGCCGACCTTTCACTACGAGTGGGAAGAGCATACGGTGCTTCCCCAATACTTCTATCAAGCTGAACCCTGGGAAGGCTAGGCCCCTATCAGCCCAAGCGTTAAAGGAGTACGCAATGAAAACCCGTGCAGCGGTGGCCTTTCAGGCCGGCAAGCCCCTGGAAGTGGTGGACGTAGATTTAGAGGGCCCGAAGGCTGGGGAAGTGCTCATCGAGCTGAAGGCGACGGGGGTGTGCCATACGGACGCCTTTACCCTGTCGGGCGACGATCCGGAGGGGGCCTTCCCTGCGATCCTCGGGCATGAGGGCGCGGGCGTTGTGGTACGCCGGAGTGCCGCAGCTGCGAATTCTGCCTGCACCCGAAGACCAATCTGTGCCAGGCCATCCGGGAGACTCAAGGGCAGGGGCTCATGCCCGATCACACAAGCCGCTTTAGCCTCGATGGCAAGCCCATCCTCCACTACATGGGCTGTTCGACCTTCTCCAACTACACCGTGCTGCCGGAAATTGCCGTGGCCAAGGTGCGCCCCGATGCGCCCTTCGACAAGATTTGCTACATCGGCTGCGGCGTCACCACGGGCGTGGGCGCCGTGGCCTTCACCATGAAGGTGGAGGCGGGGGCGACGGTGGCGGTCTTCGGCCTTGGCGGCATCGGGCTCAACGTGATTCAGGGGGCTCGCCTGGTGGGTGCCTCCCGCATCATCGGCATCGACACCAACCCTTCCAAGGTGCCCCTGGCGACGCAATTTGGCATGACCGATTTCCTGAATCCAACGGAGGTCGACGACGTGGTGGCGGAAATCGTGGCCATGACCGGGGGCGGGGTGGACTACAGCTTTGAGTGCATTGGTAATGTGCAGGTGATGCGCCAGGCCCTGGAGTGCTGCCACAAGGGCTGGGGCGAGAGCTGCATCATCGGCGTCGCGGGCGCGGGGCAGGAGATCTCCACCCGGCCCTTCCAGCTGGTGACGGGCCGGAGCTGGCGAGGCACGGCCTTTGGCGGTGCTCGGGGCCGCACCGATGTGCCGAAGATCGTTGATTGGTACATGGAGGGGCGCCTGAATATCGACGACCTCATTACCCATACTATGCCGCTGGAGCAGATCAATACGGCCTTCGATTTGATGCACGCGGGGGAAAG
>RGAU01000328.1 GCA_009919975.1 Gammaproteobacteria bacterium | reverse complement strand
TTGATCTCCAGCCGTACCCCTTCCACGGCGAGATCATCGATGCCGGCTCGGCCGAGGGCCGCCAGGATGCGCCCCCAATTCGGATCCCCTGCAAAGAGCGCGGTTTTAACCAGGGGCGAATGGGCGATGGTGTACGCCGCCTGCAGCGCTTCCTCTTCCGAGCCCGCTTCAGCCACGGCCACGGTGACGAACTTCGTGGCCCCTTCGCCGTCGCGAACAATGCTCTGCGCCAGATGGCGGCAGAGGGACGCTAGGCGAGCGGCAAAGGCCGCCACCCGGGGATCCTGTGGATCCTCTAGCAGCGCCATGGGCGCTTGCCCCGTGGCCACCAGGGTCACGGCGTCATTGGTGGAGGTATCGCCGTCGATGGTTATGCGATTAAAGCTACTATTCACAGCCTCCCGAAGCAGCCTTTGCAACAGCGCCGGAGCGACGGGGGCATCGGTAGCGATAAAGGACAGCATGGTGGCCATGTCCGGCCGGATCATGCCTGCGCCCTTCGCAATCCCCGTGAGGGTGTAGGGGTGATCGGCATCGGGCGCCAGGGACAGACCCTTCGGCGCCGTATCCGTGGTCATGATGCCCGTCGCCGCCGCGGCCCAGCCATCGGCCGTCAGGGCCTCCAGCACGGCGGGCAAGGCCGCCTCAAGCCGATCCACAGGCAACGTTTCTCCGATAACCCCGGTGGAGAAGGGCAGGACGGTTTCCGGGGCCACCCCGGCCAGCGCCGCAAGGGCCTGGCAGCAGTGCTCCGCCGCCGCGAGCCCCGGCGCCCCCGTACCCGCATTCGCGTTTCCCGTATTGATTAAAAGGTAGCGCGCTTGGGCGGCCTCGCGATGGCGCCGAGCCAAGATCACCGGCGCTGCGCAGAAGCGGTTCTGCGTGAACACCGCCGCCGTCACCGCACCCTCGGGGAGCTCAAAAACCGTGAGGTCCGGCCGCCCCACTTTGCGAATACCCGCTGCCACGGTCCCGACACGAATGCCCGGCACCGGCAGGAGCGGGGGCAAGGGCGCTAGATTCACAGCCATGAAGGCAATCTCACTGGAAGGCGCCGAGGCGCCGTGGTTGGTGTCTAAAGCCGCCTAGGCGACGGTGCCGTGGCAATGCTTATACTTTTTGCCGGAACCGCAAGGACAGGGCTGATTGCGCCCAACCTTGGGCTCGGCGCGCACCGGCGCTTGGGCCCCGGCCTCGGGGGCCGGCGGAGCTGCCCTGCCCTCGCGAGGGGCTTCTGCTGCGTCCGGCGCGGGCTGATCAAAGCGGGCACGGGCCTGCTCCGCTTCCCGGCGCTCTCGCTCGGCGCGCTCCACTTCCTCCGCGGGCTGGAACTTGGCCTGGGCCAGAAGGCGCGTGACGTCGCGACGAATGCTGTCGAGCAGCCCCTGAAAGAGTTCGAAGGACTCGCGCTTGTATTCTTGCTTCGGCTGCTTTTGCGCATAGGCGCGCAGATGAATGCCCTGGCGCAGCTGGTCCATGGCCTGGAGGTGTTCCTTCCAGAGATGGTCGAGGGTGAGGAGCATCATCTGCTTCTCGAAGCGCCGCATCATGGCCTCGCC
>RGAU01000327.1 GCA_009919975.1 Gammaproteobacteria bacterium | reverse complement strand
GATCGACAGGAATGCGAAGCCTATGCGGCGCAGGTGGCTACGGGGCAGGAGGTCGCCGTGAATGCGGCCGGCGGTGCGGTGCTCGGCGGGGCCCTCGGCGCCGTGAGAGGCAGTACGAAAGATGCCCGTCGCGGCGCCACCGCCGGCGCCGTCATCGGTGCTACCAAGGGCGTCGCCGATGCCATGAACAGTAAGGATAAGGTGCTGCGCAACTGCCTGACGGGACGCGGTTACCGAGTTCTGAATTAGGGAAGGCGGTAAGATGGGCCTTTATCCCGAGGGCCCGTCATGACCGATCTCTTTCTCGACGCCCCCGTGCCCCGGCCGCCTCGCCGTCCCGTAGCGCAGGACGTGCATGGTGAGCACTGGGAAGATCCCTACGCCTGGCTTCGGGACGACGCCTTCCCACCCCTCACCGATTCCACGGTGAAGGGCCATCTCGAGGCGGAAAATCGCTACACCGATGCGGTGCTCGCGCCCCTCGCGCCACTGAAGCAGGCGCTCCGCGATCAGCTCGCGTTCCCTGGCGCAGTACCGCGGGCACCTTTCGCTGGGCCTTTTCCGAAGGGGCTCAGTATCCCTGCTGGTATTGCCTAGAGGGGGATGAGGAGGCGCTCATCCTGGATGAGCCGGCGCTGGCGGAGGGGGCGACGGCTTTCTCCCTGGGGGCCTTTGCGCCCTCGCCTCGGGGCAGTTTTCTGGCTTACGCCGTCGATCGCAGCGGCTCGGAGCATTATGAGTTGCGCTACCGCCCCCTGCGCGGCGGGCGCGAGACGGTGGTACATGACCGTGCCTCCGGTGGCGTGGTGTGGGCTGGGGATGAGAGCGGTTTTTACTATCTCATTCAAAATGATCAGTGGCGCCCCTATCAGCTGCGTTGGCACGCCCTGGGCTCGGACCCCGGGGCCGATCCCGTGCTCTACGAGGAAAGCAACCCGGGCTTCTTCCTCAGCCTTGATGAAAGCGCCGATGGGGCCTTTCTTTTCCTCGCTGCGGGCGATCACCAAACCCAGGGGCAATGGGTATTGCCCCTCGCAGGGGCTCCCCAGGGTGCCCTCCAGTGCTTGGTGGCGCCGATCCCGGGGCGCGAGGTTGAGGCGGACCATGCCCACGGCTGCTTTTGGCTGCGCAGTAATCATGAAGACCCGGATTTTGGGGTGTACACGGTGCCCACGGCAGGGCCCTGGGGGGCCGCCCACTGGCAGACCGTGCTGCCCCCGGCACCAGGGCGCTATCTGCTGGGCTTTGTGCTCTTTGAGGACTTCTGGGCTCGCCTCGAGCGCCTAGATGCTCAGGATCGGATCCTATGGGGTCCCATCCCCCAGCCTGGCGCCCTGGCCGAGGCAGGGCAGGGCGTGCCCTTTCCCTCAACCCTGGGTCAGGCGGGTTTTGGGACCAACGCCTGGTTTGCGGCACCCACCCTCCGGGTGAGCTTCAGCAGCATGATTGACCCCCCTGCGGTGTACGACTTTGA
Source organism: Gammaproteobacteria bacterium (assembly GCA_009919975.1). GTDB lineage: Bacteria > Pseudomonadota > Gammaproteobacteria > Pseudomonadales > Azotimanducaceae > Salivita. The sequence continues at coordinate 86 of RGAU01000327.1, read as the reverse complement.
GCCGGCCACGGGCACGCTGACCTGTTTAAAGCGCCGGGAGGTGCCGGGCTACGCGCCGGAGGACTTTGAGCAGCAGCGCTTCTGGG
>RGAU01000326.1 GCA_009919975.1 Gammaproteobacteria bacterium | reverse complement strand
TTTTCACCGGGACGGGGACCATTACCTTCCGCAGGATCCCGCCCGCGGGCCCTGGGGGGAGTCGCTCCACGGTGGGGCGCCGGCGGCGCTTCTGACCCAGGCCCTGACCGATCTTGTGGCCGTGCCCTTTCCCCTGGCCCGGCTCACCCTCGATATGTTCCGCCCCGTGCCCCTAGCGCCCCTGGCGCTGACGGGGACCGTGCTGCGGAAGGGCAAGCGCCTTGCCCTGGCGGAGATGACCCTCAGCGCCGAAGGCGTGCCCTGCGCCCGAGCCCTGGGCCTCTTCAGCGCCCCTTCGCCCTTGCCGGAGGGGGCCGTGACCTCTACGCCCTGCCCCCTGCCTCGAGGACGGGGCGCCGTGGTGGAGACCCTTGCCCAGATCGTTGCCAGCCGGGTGGGGCGCAAGCTGCCGCCGGGGGATGGGCTCCATCACCACCTCCTGGCGGAGGGCTTTGACGGCGCCGTGGGCGGCGGCCGGGGCGCCGCCTGGCTCTCCTTGCCCCTCACCCTAACGCCGGAGCAGCCCCTCACCCCCATGACCCACCTGGCGGCGCTGGCGGATTTTGCCAACGGGATGAGTCAGCGCCGGGTGGTGGTGGACGGGCGTAACTACGGCTATATCAACGCCGATATTTCCTTGCACATTCTCCGCGAACCGGCGCCGGGGGCGCTGGCGCTCCAGGTGGAGAACATCGCGGACCTGGGCGGCCGGGCGGTGATGAGCGGCCAGTTCTTTGATGACGAGGGGCTGGTCGCGCAGGTGGTGCAAAGCGGCCTGGTGAATCCCACGGGCTAGGACGCCGTCCTTCCCAGGGCCAGGGCTGCGGCGAAATAGTCCGCGGCGGCGCTGCCGGCGGCCTTAAAAAGGGTGATCTCCTCGCGGCTTTGGCGCCCGGGATGCCGCCCAGCGGCAAGATCGCTCAGGGTGCCCGCCACCTCCCCGCGGGAGAATTGTCCTGCGGCCTCCGCTTGAATCAGCTCCCCAGCCTCCGCCCAGGCGCCGGCCTCCGTATCGACAAACACCGTGGCTCGGCGCAGGGCGCCGCCGTCGATCTCCGCCATGGTGGGGCGGTAGCTGCCGATCAGATCGACGTGCTGGCCGGGGCGCAGCCAGGCGCTGGAAAGCAGGGGGGTTTCGCTGGGCAGGGCGCTGGTGACGATATCGCAGGCGTTCACGGCGGCTTCAAGGTCCTCGGCGCCGTCGATGGTGAGGCCGGGCAAGCGCTCCCGTAGGTCCCCTACCGTCTCGGCCACCGCGTCCCGGCGCCGACCCCAGACAGTTAGTCGGGTGAGGGGACGTACGGACCCATAGGCTTCCGGTAAGGCTCGAGCCAAGCGCCCCGTGCCCAGCACCAGCAGGTGGGTCGCATCGCTCCGGGCGAGGTGCTGGGCGGCGAGGGCAGCGGTGGCCGCCGTGCGCCGCTCCGTGAGGGTTCCCGCATCAAGGATTGCCCGGGGCGCGCCCGTCTCGCCGTCAAACAGCGTGTAGAGGCCCTGGATCTGGGGCAGGCCCCTAGCGGGGTTTTCGGGGAAGAGGGTGAGGGCCTTCAGGCCCAGGGC
>RGAU01000325.1 GCA_009919975.1 Gammaproteobacteria bacterium | reverse complement strand
GGCGGCGCAGACGGAAGCCCTCTACGGCTACAATCCGGGTACCCGGCCGGCCGTGGCCAACACGCCCATCACCTCCGAGCGGACCCTCGGTAAGCTCGACTGGAACATTAACGACCAACACCGGGCGTCCCTGACCTACCAGAACACGGAAGAGCTCCGCACCAGCGTCAGCGCCAGCCAATTCGACAGCGCCTGGTACGACGTTCCCGTGACCGTCGAGGCCTACACGGGCCAGCTCTTCAGCAACTGGAGCGACCAGCTCTCCACCACCCTGCGGGTGAACTACAAGGAGAACGTGAAAGGCCAGGACTGCCGCGCCGGGGCGGGCGTGGGTCACATCGACTATCAAAACTTCGACCAGGCGGACCTCGTGGGTGGCCCGCTCGAAGGGCTTCTCACGGACGATGGCCTAAACCTTGTTGGTGGCTGCGACCGCTTCCGCCACTTCAACGCCTTTGAGGACGAGCGCCTGCAGATCTTTGCCTCCGCGGACTACCTCCTCGGTGATCACCTCATCACCGCCGGCGCCGAGTACGAAGAATACGATCTCTTCAACGCCTTCGTGGCGAGTTCCCGGGGCCGCTTCCGCTTCTTCAGCTACGACCAGTTCGTGAACGGCGACGCCCGCATCGAGTACGTCAATGCGACCAGCAATAACGCCAACGACGCCGCTGCCGCCTGGGGCTTCGAGAAAACTTCTCTCTTCCTCCAGGACACCTGGCAGCTGCGAGATGACCTCGAGCTCAACCTCGGCCTGCGCTACGAGACCTTCTCCCAAAGCGACGCCCCGGCCTTCAGCCAGGACCTCCGGGATAGCTACGGCATCTCCAGCGCCGCCAACATCGACGGGCTGGATCTGATCCAGCCCCGGGTAGGCTTCCGCTGGACCGGTCTGCCCCGTACCGAAGTCACCGGCGGCTTCGGGCTCTTCGCCGGCGGCGATCCGAAGGTGTGGATTTCCAACGCCTTCCAGCCCCTCACGGTCTTCGCGCGCACCAACGCGACGGTCAGCGACCTCAGCACCATTCCCCAGGTGCTCCTGGACAACGTCGCCGCCGGCACCGGCGTACCCATCGACGTCATCAGCGAGGACTTCGAAGTCCCCTCGGACTGGAAGGCCTCTCTTCGGGTGGACCACACCTTCGACGCCAAGATCGGCAACTTTGATCTCGGCGATGACTACACGGTAACCGCCCAGGTGCTCTACACCCAGGTCCGGGACGGCTTCCTCTGGACCAACCTCGCGCAAACGCAGCTCGCGGAAACCCAGCCCCTGGGCGTGGCGCCGGACGGTCGCCCCATTTACGCCGATCTCGACAACCTAAACATCGCTAACGTGACCCAGCTTGGGAACTACGACGATGGCGAGAGCACGGTCATGACCCTGGGCCTCTCCAAGCGCTTCGACAATGGCTTTGAGTTCCAGGTGAGCTACGCCTACCAGGACGTGGAAGCGGTCACGGAAGGGACCTCGAGCCGGGGCATTTCGAACTGGCGCGGCATCGTTGCCGTGGACCGGAACAACCCCCAGCCCCGCGTGTCCCCCTTCGAAGTCGAGCA
>RGAU01000324.1 GCA_009919975.1 Gammaproteobacteria bacterium | reverse complement strand
GCTCCCGGCTGTGCCGACCTGCCCGAGGGTCTGCAGTTCACGATGGGCCAGGAGTACTTGACCGAAATTCGGGGTCAGGGCCTGGGCGAGCCGCTCCACCAGGTACACGCTGCGGTGCTGGCCCCCGGTGCAGCCGATGGCTGCGGTAAGGTAGGCCCGGCTGCTGGTTTCCAGCCGGGACTGCCAACGCTGGAGGGTCTCCACCAGCTCCGCCTCAAAAGCGCTGACTTCGGCCTGGGTCGCGAGCCAGTGGATGACCGCCGGGTCCCGTCCCGTCAGCGGGCGCAGGGCTGTTTCCCAGTGAGGATTGGGCAGGAAGCGCACATCAAAGACCAGATCCGCATCCTGGGGCACGCCGTGCTTGAAGCCGAAGGAACGCAGCATCAGCGTGGTGCGCCGTGCCCGATGGCGCCCCACGTGCAGCTGGATCTGGTCCCGAAGGCTATGCACGTTGGTTCGCGTGGTGTCGATCAAGAGATCTGCCTGGGCTCGGATTTCCGCAAGGAGCGCATGTTCCTGGGCGAGGGCATCGGTCAGTAGAAGCCCCTGACCCGTGAGGGGGTGGGGGCGGCGCGTTTCCCCGAAGCGGCGATGAAGCGTGGCCGTCTCAGCATCCAGATAAAGAACCTCAATGGAGAGGGCTGGGTGGGCCTTGCGAAGAAGGTCCAGTCGCGCCGGGAGGCCCTGGAGTTCGCCGGGGAGGCTCCGAGCGTCGATGGAGACCGCGAAGTCCCCCGGGCGCTGCTCCGCTTCCGCTTGGGTGAGAAGCGCCTCGAGGAGGCTGGCAGGCAGATTATCGATGCAGTGAAAGCCGAGATCCTCGAGGGCCCCGAGGGCGATTGATTTCCCCGAGCCGGATCGACCGCTGAGGATCATTAGCTTCATGAGTGCCTTCCGCAACATCCTTAGGCAAAAAGGCTACGCAATTCCGGCGCGATCGCCTAGGCCTAGGTCTAAGTCCGTCCTAGCGGGCGCAGAGCCCCGTGAGAACCTCCGCCAGAGCAGCGGCGCTGCGGGCCTGGCGCAGGGCCGCCCGGTTGGCTTCCGGCTCCAGCAGCTGGGCGAGGGCACCGAGAAGCTTCAAATGCGCGTCCGTGGCGCTTTCCGGCACCAGCAGAACGGCCAGAAGATCCACCGGCGCCCCATCCATGCTCTCGAAGTCGACGGGTGCCTGGAGGCGAAAGAACCCCACGGCGGGTTGGGAAAGCGTTGCGAGGCGGCAGTGGGGAAAGGCAAGGCCCTGGCCGAGGCCCGTGGACCCCAGGCGCTCCCGGGCCAGCAGGCCGTCGAAAATCGCGTCCGGGGAGGTGTCCCCCCCGAGCGCATCCGCCAATTGGGCGCTGACCACTTCAAGCGCCCGCTTTCGGCTGGCAGCACAAATATCTACCGCCATGAGCTCGGGGCGCAAACAGCTCGCTAGGGTCACCTTTTTATCCTGGCCACTTTGACGGCGCGGAGTCTAACGGAGCGCGCCGGGGGCGCCCAGGGGTTTTCCTTAGTTTCGACTCGGCCCTCGATGCGCCCGATCGACGGTCTTCTCCTTTTGCTTGAGCAGCTGGCGGTCGAGCTTATCAACCAGCTTGTCGATC
>RGAU01000323.1 GCA_009919975.1 Gammaproteobacteria bacterium | reverse complement strand
CCACCGCGTCCGGCGCCGGCTTTAAGCGCGCCGGATTGCCATCCCACCAGCCGCCGTAAAGACGCCAGATGTTCCGGATTACGAATTCCGGTTCGTCATAGAGGGGTTTCATCCAGGGCTTTTCCAGCACCCCGGGGCCGACCCGGACGTCATGAAGAATGTGATCGAGGGTGAGGCCGCCGTTCATCCGCTCCAGCACGTCCCCGACCAACTTTTCCAGGGTCTCTGCCACGTCCGTGAGCACCTTGCGGATGCGGCCGGCGCCGGCGATGGGCAGGCCATGGGCGGGCAGGAACAGTTCCACGTCCCGCTCGAGCATGGCGCGCATGGCCCCGGCCCACTCCAGGGGATAGCGCTGCACCTTTTGCGGGTTGCCGCAGTTGGGGAAGTTCCAGATGAAGAAGTCCCCGGCGCAGATGGCCTTGTGTTCGGGGATGTAGGCCCAGGTGTGGTCGTCCGTTTCTCCCCGGGCGTGCACGAGCTCGAGATCCAGGTCCCCGACCTTGAGATCGATGCTGACCGCATCGGCCGGCAGGAAGCGGCCTTCGTCGGCCCCAATGCCGTAGCCCCGGCGCTTAAACGCGCCGAATTGCCGCTCGTTGATCGCCTGGTTATAGCCGTCCGTGAGGGTGTAGCGGTCGAAGCGCTTTCCTACGTTCTCGTGGCCTACCCAGCGAATGGGGTGGCCGTTCTTCTCCGCATCTGCGGCAAAGAAGCCGCTGCCCCCGACGTGATCGACATGGCCGTGGGTATAGACCACGGTGTGGAAGGGGCTATCGGTCCACTGGCGGATGGCGGAAACCACCCGGCCCCCGCCCTGGGCGCCGCTGGTGTCGAAGACCGCGAGTCCGGCGTCAGTGCGGAAGCACACGGCGTGGCTAAAGGCCTCCACCATGGCGATGTTGTCGTCTAAAACGCTGAGCTCGTGGTTGATTCGATTTAAGGGCCCGGCGCTACCGTCGTCGTAGCCCTCGTCGATGATCTTGCTGGATAGGGCGATTAAATCCGCCATGGTCAAACTCCTCCCCCAAAGGAGGGCTGAGTCTGTCCCGAACGCTAGGGCCTCGCAACCTCCAGGCGGGTTAGGGCGTCTTGCATGGCATCCCAGAGGCCGTTGATGAATTCGACCTGGGCCTCCGGGGCCTTCGGGATCTCAGCGAAGGGTACGCGCCAGAAGTGGAGCTGCACCGTGGTGTCTAGCCAGCTGCCGTTGAAGAGCTCACTGAAGCTGGCGGATTTCTCAAAGCCGCGGTGCGCCAGCAACAGGAGGTCCCGGCCGGGATTGTGGGCGAGCACGCCCCGAAGTCCGCCGGGCCGGGGTGGCAACAGGCTTGGCCAGGCCTCTGCCCGGGCGAGGGCCTTTTCGTCGCCCTTTTCCCGAAGCCGCGCCAGCACGGCCCGGCGCTTGCCCTCGGAAAAGCGCGTGCCCTCGGGATAGAGCAGGAGCCCATGGTGGTTCGGCATGGTGGTGAGGAGCTTCACCACGCCGGCCACCTCCTGTTCCGTAGCCCCCGCGCCCCGCCGGGCAAAGTAGTTGGGCAGGCGTTGGCCGACGATATCGAGGCAGGGGTCAAAGAGCAGCTCCCGCTT
>RGAU01000322.1 GCA_009919975.1 Gammaproteobacteria bacterium | reverse complement strand
AGGATGTGCACTCCGAACTCCGTCTCCACCGGTCCCCGAAGCTCGCCGGGAACCATGGAGAAAAGTGCCTCCTCAAAGGGCCCCACAAAGGTGCCCCGGGCCGCTGCGCCAAGCCGCCCACCGTCGCTTGCGGAGCCCGGGTCATCGGAAAATTCCTCAGCCAGAGCTGCGAAATCCTCCCCGGCCTCCAGGCGTGTCAGAAGCGATTCGGCCAAGGCCCGTGCTGAGGCCAGATCCCGATCATCCGTCTCCGCAAGGAGGATATGAGCGGCTTCCCGCTGCTCCTGCCCCTCGAAGGCGGTTTTCTCTCGCTCGTAGGCGGCCAGCACCGCCTCCTCGGTGATTGCTTGCGCTTCTTCAAAGTCGAAGCGGTCTAGGCGAAGAGCCTCCACCCGCACCCGAGTTGGGGCGCGGTAGGCGCTCCGCCGGGCCTCGAAGAAGGCCTCAAGGGCCTCGTCGCTGACCGTCACCTCAGCCTCAAACTCACTGGGCGCAAGGCGAAGCCAGGCGATATCTCGATTCTGAAGCAACACGGTGGCGAGCGCGCGGAGCTCCGCCTCGGTGATAAAGCTTGATTCCGCGACCCCGCTGGTGAGTTGGTCGACGGAGAGATCGGCGCCCATGGCGCTTCTGAAGCTCGCCGGGGTCATGCCAATGCTTTGAAGCGCGAAGCGGAAACGGTCTTCGTCGAAGCCCAGATCGCCCTGAAACTGGGGCATGCCGGTGATGATTTGATCGAGTTCACCGCCCGGCGCCGCGAGCCCAGCGTCTTCCGCCGCTGCGCTGAGGAGCTCCCGATTAATGACTCGCCCCTCGCCTACGGTGGCCACCGCTGGCTCGCTCACCACGAAGAAATTCAGGGCACCGAAGCCAAACACCGCAAGCACGGCGATAATCGACCCGATAATCAACCACCCAAATACCCCCCGGGCGTGCTCCCGCATGGTCTGCAACATGCCTTGCTTCGCTCCCTTCCTAATTAACCACCACCTAAAACAAGAAAAGGCGCAGTCCTGCGCCTTTTCCTGGGTTTTCGAGCCGAGGCCCGAGAAGCCTTACTTCAGTGCGTCTTTCAGCGCCTTGCCGGCTTTAAAGCCCGGTACCCGAGCCGCGGCAATTTGGATCGTTGCGCCGGTTTGGGGGTTACGGCCTTCGCGAGCAGCCCGCTCTTTAACAGCGAAGGTGCCAAAGCCCACAAGGGAAACCTGCTCCGAGGCCTTAAGGCTCTCCGTAATGGCATCGAGCATACCATCGACGGCCCGCGCCGCAGCAGACTTAGAGATGTCAGCCGCTTCAGCGACCTTTTCAACCAATTCAGCTTTATTCACAACAGCCCCTTTGAGGTTAGTTAGCTTTAGACGGATTTTATTCTATTTTTTCCGCCGACCGCGCTTTATACCAACGCTTTTAAAATGGTGTCAATTTCGCGGAGGGCGAAGTCCCTACCCTACGCTAATGGGTAGAAATGCGCACGGCCTTATCGCCCTCGGACCCGTCGGCCACAGCTTCAGCGCTGCCCTCCTCCTCCGTTTCCAAGCGAGGCTCGGGCATACGCGTCAAGGCAATTTCTAGGACCTCATCGATCCACTTCACGGGCCGGATATCGAGGTCACCCTTAATATTGTCGGGTATCTCCTTG
>RGAU01000321.1 GCA_009919975.1 Gammaproteobacteria bacterium | reverse complement strand
GATCTTAGGCATGGCTGGTAATCGCTTCGGAACCCTATTCACCGTTTCCACCTTTGGGGAGAGCCACGGGCCCGCCCTCGGGTGCGTCGTGGACGGCTGTCCCCCGGGCTTACCTCTCGATGAAGCGCTCATTCAGCGCGATCTCGACCGCCGCCGCCCAGGCCAATCGCGTTACACCACGCAGCGCCGGGAACCGGACCAGGTTCGAATTCTCTCCGGAGTTTTCGAAGGGCAGACGACGGGAACGCCTATCGGTCTTTTAATTGAAAACGAGGACCAGCGCAGCCGGGATTACGGCGATATCAAGGATCAGTATCGTCCGGCCCACGCCGATTTCACCTACGACGCTAAGTATGGCGTCCGGGATTACCGCGGGGGTGGCCGCTCCTCCGCGCGCGAAACCGTGGCTCGGGTCGCCGCCGGGGCCATTGCCCGGGCCTACCTGGCCCAGTATGGCGTGCAAATTCAGGGCTACCTTGCGCAGCTTGGGACCCACGTCCCCACGGCCTTTGAGGCGAGCGCCATCGAGGAGAACGCCTTTTTCTGGCCCGATGCCAGCTCCGTCCCAGCCCTGGAGGCGGAGATCGACGCGCTCCGCCGAGCCGGCGACTCCATCGGGGCCAAGGTGACCGTGGAAGCCACGGGGGTGCCGCCGGGGCTCGGCGACCCGGTTTTTGACAAGCTCGATGCGACCCTAGCGTCGGCGCTCATGGGCATTAATGCCGTCCGGGCTGTGGAGCTCGGCGATGGCATGGCCGTGGTCACGCAAAAGGGCAGTGAGCACCGGGATGAAATGACTCCCGAGGGCTTCCTGTCCAATCACGCCGGCGGCACCCTCGGGGGAATTTCCTCGGGGCAGACGCTCCGCGCGAGCTTGGCGCTCAAGCCGACGTCGAGCATCCGCATTCCTGGCCAAAGCATCGATCGTACCGGTGCGCCGGTTTCCGTGGTGACCAACGGCCGCCACGACCCCTGCGTGGGGATTCGCGCCGTGCCCATCGCCGAGGCCATGGTGGCCCTGGTGCTGATGGACCATTGGCTGCGCCAGCGGGCTCAAAACCCGACCCGCATCCCCGCACCTAAGCCTGCCTAGGGAGAGCCTCACCATGAGCGGACGGACCCTTTACGACAAATTGTGGGACGCACATTTGGTGGCGGAGCGCGAAGACGGCAGTGCGCTGCTGTATATCGATCGCCACCTGCTGCACGAAGTGACGTCCCCTCAGGCCTTTGAAGGGCTTCGCCTCGCCGGGCGAAGCCCCTGGCGCATTGATGCGAACCTGGCCACCCCCGATCACAACGTGCCGACCACCGATCGGGCCGCGGGGATCGACGGTATTACCGATCCCATCTCTCGCATCCAGGTGGAGACGCTGGATGCGAACTGCGATGAATTTGGGATCCTAGAGTTCCGCATGCGCGATCCCCGTCAGGGCATCGTCCACGTGGTGGGTCCGGAGCAAGGGGCCACGCTGCCGGGCATGACCGTGGTCTGCGGCGATTCCCATACCTCCACCCACGGCGCCTTTGCGGCCCTGGCCCATGGCATTGGCACCTCCGAAGTGGAGCACGTGCTGGCCACCCAGTGCCTTACGGCGAAGAAGGCGAAGAACTTCCGCGTTTGGGTTGATGGAACGCTTGGGGAAGGGG
>RGAU01000033.1 GCA_009919975.1 Gammaproteobacteria bacterium | reverse complement strand
CCCCCAGTTTTTCCTGCTGCCATGGGCCATCAGCACGCGGCGACTCTCTTGCCGGCTGGCTTCCTCGCGTTGGGCGTCCCCCATGCGGGCCCGGGCGCTGCGGGCGGCCTGGGTGGCGTCCACGAGGGGTCGGGGATAGGCCGGGTTCGCCGTGAGCGCTTCCGGCCCCGGGGCGCGAAGGCGCACCCCCGCTTGCGCCAAGCGCCGGGCGGATAAGCGCCAGGGCTGGTGTATTTCATCATCGCGGAGGGACGCAAGCTCCGGCACAAAGGTGCGAATGAAGGTGCCCTTTGGATCCAGCCGTTGCCCCTGGAGGAGGGGGTTATAGATGCGCAGGGCGTTGATGCCCGTTACCCCAGACTGCATCTGAAGCTGACTGATGTGGATGCCTGGCTCGTAATCAATAAATTGCCGGGCCAGGGGGTGATTGAGGTCCCGCCAGTCCAGCCAAAGGTGGTAAGCCGCCACGGATACGAGCATGGCCCGCATGCGGAAGTTGATCCAACCCCAGTGCTGTAGCGCGCGCATGGCCGCATCGACGAAGGGCCAGCCCGTTTGTCCTAGCAGCCAGGCGTCAAGGGCGTCGCTAGGGCCCCGGGGGCGCAGGGAATCAAGGGCACGGTTGAAGCTCACGGTCTCGAGGGCCGGCTCCGCTTCTAGCTTCTGAATGAAATGGCAATGCCAATGGAGTCGAGCTTCGAAGGCGCTCCGGGCCCGGGGGGAGAGGGCGGGGGCCAGCGTGGGCTGTTGTTTTGCCCCCCGCACCCTTTGCACGACGCGGCGCAGGGACAGGCTGCCCCAGGCCAGATGATGAGAAAGGCGAGAGCCGCTGTGCACCGCTTGGGCTGGGGCAGACATGCGTCGGTGATAGTCCGCCCCCGCATCTTCCAGGAATTCGGTCAGACGCGCCTGGGCGGCGTCTTCCCCCGCTGCCAGGGGGGCTCCGCGGTGGGGAACGGCAGGATGAAAAGCGCTCGTCGGGAGATTCTGGAACAGCTGGGTCCAGGGCACCGCCGGGGCGGGCGGGCCCGGCACTCGGGCCGGCGCGGGGCGCGTCGGGCGGGTCATGTGCCCCTCCCAGCCGCGGTTAAAGCGGTTTCGGTTCCGAAGGCCCCGGGTCACCCCAAAGGTCTGATGCTCCCCCCAGGGAATGCCCTGGGCTCGACACCAGGCCTTCACGGCCCGGTCCCGGGCGTAGGTCCAGCCGTTCCCCGTTTCCTCGTGGCTTTCAAGATGGGTCACGCCCTCGCTACGCCGAAGGGCTTCCAGCACCGAGATGGCGTCGCCCTCCCGAATCCACAGCCCCGGACCTCGGGCGCGAAGGGCCTGATCGAGGGCCCGTAGGCTCGCCTCAAGAAAGCGGGCATGTTGAAGATCAAGGTCGCCCTGGCGCCAAAGGTCCGGTTCAAGGATGTAGAGGGGGAGCACGGGGCCCCGGGCCAGGGCGGCCTGAAGGGCTTCGTGATCGTCGAGGCGCAGATCGCGCTTGAACCAGAGGACCGTGAGCACGGCAAAAGCTCGCTATTGTCTGACGCGCCCGCGACTGCGGTAGCATGCCACGACGATTCAGCGCAGCCTAGAAACGACGGCATCGAGCAACGATCAGGAGGGAGACGGTCCATGGCTTATGACAGCGGTGGCGCAGGGGGCGGCGGGGCGCGAAACGTGTTGGGGGGGCCCTTGCAGCTGTGCTCGGAAGCGCCCCTCACGGGCTTCTACCGCGATGGCTGTTGCCACACGGGCCCGGAGGATCTCGGGCGCCACGTGGTGTGCGCCGTCATGACCGAGGCCTTTTTGCAGTTCTCCAGTGCCGTAGGGAACGATCTACAAACGCCCCGGCCCGAATTTGCCTTCCCGGGGCTCCGCCCCGGGGATCGGTGGTGCCTCTGCGCCGATCGCTGGCGGGAAGCGGACGAGGCGGGCTGTGCCCCCCAGGTGGTGCTGGCGGCGACGCATCAGAATGCCCTGGCGCGCATTGATCGGGCCCGGCTCCTGGCCCTGGCGGTGGACGCCCCGGCCCAGGGTTAGGGTCGGGGATAGAGCGTGGCGACGTTTACCGGCACCCCGGAGGCTTGCACGACGCTCGCATGGTGACGCTCGAAGGCTCGAGCATCCGGGAGGCCGCAGGCGTGGGCCAGCTGCTCCACCTCCTTCACCAGATTCCTGTGGTAGTGGGCGACCCGTTCGGCCTTGTCACTCGGTACCAGGCCTCGCTGGAGCCGGGGATCGTGGGTGGTGATGCCCGTGGGGCAGGTATTTTGGTTGCACTGCAGGGCCTGAATGCAGCCCAGGGAAAACATGAAGCCCCGGGCGGTCACGCACATGTCGGCGCCGAGGCACAGGGCAAAGGCCACGTCCGTGGGGGTAATGAGCTTTCCCGAGGCGATCAGCCGGATCCGATCTCGGAGTCCCGCGGCGCGGAGGGCGTTATCCACCAGGGGCAGGCTGTCCCGTAGCAGTAGACCCACGTCGTCGAGGAGCCCCATGGGCGCGGCGCCCGTGCCTCCGTCGCCGCTGTCAAGGCTGAGAAAATCCGGGGCGCTCTCGGGGCCTCGGCGCTTAATTTCATCGCAGAGGGTTTGCAGCCAGGCATCGCTGCCGAGGACGAATTTGAGCCCCGTGGGCTTTCCCGTGATCTCCCGCACCCGAGCCACAAAGTCCAGGCAACTAGGGACGTCGGTGATTTCCGGATGGCGGTTTGGGGAGAGGGAGTCCTGGCCCTCGGGAATGCCCCGCACCCGAGCAATGGCCGGGGTGACCTTCGCCCCGGGGAGTACACCGCCCTTTCCCGGTTTAGCGCCCTGGGACAGCTTGATCTCAAACATGCGCACCTGCCGATGCTGGGCAATGGCGGCAAGCTTGGCTTCGTCAAGGCGCCCTCCGGCTGTGCGCACGCCGTACTTGGCCGTACCTACCTGGAACACGATGTCCGCGCCGCTTTCGAGGTGCAGCGGAGCAAGGCCCCCTTCCCCCGTGTTCACCCAGCAGCCGGCCTTAGCCGCGCCGAGGCCCAGGGCGCGGATGGCGACGTCGGAAAGGGCCCCGTAGCTCATGCCGGACATGTGGAAAAAGCTCTTGGCTTCGTAGGGCTGGCGGCACTCGGGACCAAAGGTGAGGGGCGGGGTTTCCTGGCATTCCTCATCGAGGCGGGCGAAAGGGGCGTTCAGAAAGCGAACCGTACCCGGCGTGGTGGCGATTTTCGTGCTGCCGAAGGCCACGGTGTTGTCGAGGTTCTTCGCCGCCCGGTAGACCCAGCTTCGCTGGGCGCGGTTGAAAGGCATTTCCTCCCGGTCCATGGCGAAAAAATACTGCCGGAGGAAGATGCCGAGATGCTCAAGCTGATAGCGAGCGCGCCCCAGCACGGGATAGTTCCGAAGTAGGGTATGGGCCGTTTGCTGCCGATCCTGCAAATAGGCCTTAAGGAGAAGGGCCGCGCCAAGAAGTAGGCCGAGCCAGAGCACCGTGCTCATGGGTTCTCAATCCTTCGTTAGGGCTGGGCGCCATCGGTGGCATAGCCCGAGGGCACGTTTACCCGATCATCATCCGCCGATTCGGCGCGCGGGTCGAGTTCAAGGCCCGCGGGCGTGAGACTCGCGGCGAGGACGAATTGTTCCGTTTCTTCCAGCACCGGGCGGGGTTTTTGTTGCCGCTGCTGGGCAAGGCCAAGGGCGAAGAGCAGCAGGGCCGCGCCGCTAAACCACCATAGCCCTTCGGGTCCGACGAGGTGCATTGCGTAGGCGGCAAGGGGTGCGCCCAGGGCCGAGGTGGCACCGTAGGTGAGAAGCAGGCTCGTGCCCACCATCACGAACTGGGAGGGGTCGGCGCGATCGTTCGCGTGGGCATTGCACACGGCGTAGAGGGTGAGGACGAAGCCCCCCCAGAGCGTGCTGAGGGCGATGACCAAAGCCGGACGCGTTGCTTCGGAAAAGAGGGCCAGGGCGAAGGCCGTGCCGGCGCCCGCCAGGCAGGAGAACAACAAAACCAGGCGTCGATCCAGGTGATCGGACAGGCGCCCCAGAGGATATTGGAACAGGGCTGCGCCGAGGGTGGCCCCGCTAATAACCCAGGTCACCGCCTGCGTATCGAGTCCTAGGGTGCGTCCAAAGACCGGGCCTAGGGCCCAGAAGCTTCCCGTGATCAATCCAAGCATGGCCGCGCCCCCGAGGCCCACGGGGCTGATACGCCAGAGGGCGCGCAGATCCAGCTGTACGTCGGCCAGCGGTGCCGGGGCCGTGGCTCCGGACAGGGAGACGGGGATGACCGCAAGGGACAGGAGCACAGCCGCGCCGGCAAAGAGCATGGGGTCCTGGGCGGGCGCCAGGTTCACCGCCTGCTGGCCCAAAATGATCATCACGAGATTGATGATGGTGTAGATGGATAGGAGCGCACCCCGGTTATCGCTCGAGGCGCGCTCATTCAGCCAGCTTTCGATGATCATGTAGAGGCCCGACATGCACACCCCGGTCGCCGCGCGCAGGAGGGTCCAGCTGATCACCTCGGGCACCATGGGGAATAGGAGCACGAGGGCGGAGAAGGCGCTGGAGAGCACGGCGAAGCTGCGAATATGCCCGACGCGCCGCACCACCCGGGGGGTGAGAAGGCATCCGCCGATGAAGCCGACGAAATAGGCCGAGCCGGTGATGGCGATGGCGCCGTCGCTAAAACCCTCGGCGACGGCCCGAAGCGGCAGTACGGTGAAGGACAAGCCGTGACCCACCAATAGGAGCGCGTCCGAAAGCAGCAGGGCTGCGACGGGAAGAAGCATGGTGGGCATGGAGGCAACTCACGCAGGAAGGGAGCGAAGGTCAGTTTACCTGAGCCTCGTGAATCCCGTCTGAATAAATAAGGGCCCGGCCTGCTTCCTGGGCCAATAGGAAGCTGGGCTTGCGTACTTCAAAGAAGGGCGAAAGATCGAAATCCCGAGGCGTGACGAGGGAATGGTGACGCGCCTGAAGGGGGAGGGGTTCGCCTCGGCGGAGGGCCTCCGCATCCAGGAGCTCCGGCAAAATGGGGTAGGCCTGGGACTGGAAGGCCTCGGCGATGAGGGTGGAGCAAATCGCTCGGGTGGGGTCTCCGGAACCGAGGGTAATCAGCCGGCGACGCCAGGGAGAGGGCACGGGGGGCAGGGGGAAAAGGTAGCGGGCCAGATCCACGATATTCCGCAGATCGTACTGGTGTCCAAGGCGGGCCAGGGCGTGGTTCGCTAGGGCCCGGCGCTGGGCAGCATCGAGCCCCCAGGGCCGGCAGATGCGGACGTTGCTTCCCAGATAGATCGAGGCGGGAACGCAGCGCACCCCTTCCACCACATCCGCCTCTACCAGATGCACAGGATCCTCCGGCCCCGGATGGGGGCCCAGCACGAGCGCAGCGTGGGACCAGGTGGACTGGGTGAGATACTTGATGGCCGTGGAAATCCGGCTGCTGCCTTCCACGAGCAGCACGTCCCCGGTCTTTAGGTACGGCAGCCAGGAGCCCAGGCCCGAGACCGGAGCCGCCCCCTTGCCCGGGCGAGGGTCGGTGAGGAAACGTGCAAGCCGTCCCCCCGCGCGCTCAAGCCATTGTCCCCGTCCCGCCATGATGCCGTCCCCGCCTCGCTAAGGATCCTCCCTAGAATCGGGAGGGGAAGGCCAGCTTAGCGACTTCTTCGAAGCGGCTCACGTAGTGAAGCGTGAGACCCCGGGTCACGGCTTCGGGCAGGGGCTTTACATCCCGGGCGTTGGCGGCGGGGAGAATCACCGTCCTGACGCCCTCCCGCTGCGCGGCCACGAGCTTTTCCCGAATGCCCCCAACGGGATACACGGCGCCCCCAAGGGTGAGTTCCCCGGTCATGGCCAGGCGTTTTTTCGGCGCCTGGCCCAGGGCCAGGGAGAGGAGCGCCGTGGCCATGGTGATGCCTGCGCTCGGGCCGTCCTTCGGCGTAGCCCCGGCGGGCACGTGCAGGTGGATCTTCTTCTTCAGCAGGGGGGTCAGGTCCACGCCTAGCGCCTCGGCCTGATCCCGCAGGTGCTGCCAGGCCAGGGTCGCCGACTCCTGCATCACGCTCCCAAGCTGCCCCGTGAGGACGAAGCCCGGCTGCACATCGGTAACGGCTGCCACCTCAATGGGCAACGTTGCCCCCCCCAGGGCGGTCCAGGCGAGGCCCAGGGCCTGCCCCGGGCGATCAGTGGGGAGGCTCGGGGCATCCGGCGCGGGCCCGAGCGCCCCCTCAATGGCGTCCCGGTCCCAGCGTGCCGCTTGGTCTGGGTGCTCGAGAAGCTGCCGGGCGCTCTTCCGCACTAGAGCGGCCAGGGTCTGGTCGAGCTGGCGCACTCCGGCTTCCCGGGCATAGCGCTCGATGAGGAGGCGCAGGCTCGCCCGGGGCAGCTTGAACTGGGCTTTCCCTAGCCCCGCCTTTTTCAGGTGCCGGGGCACGAGGTGTCGTTCCGCGATGGCGACCTTTTCCTGCGCCAGGTAGCCCGAAAGGGTTATGCGCTCCATGCGATCCAGTAGGGGGGCGGGAATGGTGTCGAGCTGGTTGGCGGTGCAGAGAAAGAGTGCCCGAGACAGATCGAGGGGGCAGTCCAGGTAGTGATCCAAAAAGGCATGGTTCTGCCCTGGGTCGAGCAGCTCTAGCAGCGCCGCTCCGGGATCGCCCCCGGGCCCCTGATGCAGCTTGTCGATCTCGTCGATGAGAATGACCGGATTCATCTGCTGGCTGTCCACGAGGGCGCGCACGAGCTTGCCGGGTTGGGCACCAAGGTAGGTACGACGATGGCCCTTGATCTCAGCTTCATCGCGAAGCCCGCCAACGGAAAAGCGGAAGAAGGGGCGCCCCGTGGCCTCCGCAAGGGCCTCCCCGAGGGAGGTTTTTCCGACCCCCGGGGGACCCAGGAGTAGGAGCGTCGAGCCCCCTACCTCGCCCTTCCAGGCGGCTACGGCGAGATGCTCAAGGATGCGATCCTTCACGTCCTGAAGCCCGCTGTGGTGCGCATCGAGGACCTTCGTCGCCTTCGCAAGGTCGAGCTGGTCCTGTCCAAAGTGGCCCCAGGGAACCTGGCTAGCCCAGTCGAGATAGCTTCGCGTGACCCCATACTCCGGCGCCTGCGGTTCAAGCACCGCAAGCTTTTCGAACTCCTCTTCGAGGCGCTTGCTCACCACCGGCGGAAGGGTGCGACCTTCCAGGCGCTTTCTAAAGCGCTCCGCGTCGGCCTGCCGATCGTCCTTGCTCAGCCCGAGCTCCCTTTGAATGTACTTTAGCTGTTCGCGCAGAAAGGCCTTGCGCTGATGGTCCGCGACCGTGCCGTCGACGTGATCGCGAATTTCCTTTTGGGCCCGGGCAATGGCCACTTCGTGGCGAAGGAGCTCGAGGACCTTCTCTAGGCGCGGGAGGAGGGGAAGGGTTTCCAAAATGCGCTGTAGCTCGGCGCTGTCGGCGGAGGTCAGGCTCGCGGCAAAGTCCGCGAGCTGCGCCGGCGCATTGGGGTTGGAGCGCGCGAGGAACAGCTTAAGCTCCTCTCCGTAGAGGGGGTTTAGGGGCACGAGCTCCTTGAGGGTATTGATCACGGCGACGGCGTAGGCTTTCACCGCGTCCGGGTCCGAGGGAGGGAGGGCGCGCTCGGGGTAATAGCGCACCCGGGCGGCCAGGGGCAGGCTTTCCCGGGTCCAGCTGCGAATCTCGAAGCGCTCGAGGCCCTCAAGGAGGACGTGGAGGACGTCATCATGGCGCTGGAGCTTATGAATTCGGCATAGGGTCCCCATGCGGTGGAGGCGCTCCGCCGTGGGCGCTTCCTTGAGCTCGCCTCGGGCCATAACCACCCCCACCACGTCCTGGCCTCGGTCCTTTAGGGCCTTAAAGGTGGGAAGCCAAAGCTCCGCGCTCATCACTACCGGGAAGGCCTGGCCCGGGAAGAAGGGGCGCGCATCCTGGGCCAGAAGAAAGATGGTGCCGGGGAGGGCGTCGCCGGGAATCATCACGGCGTGCCCATCGCCCGCCGTAGGTTCGATCACTTCCGTCATGGTGCCGCTCCCGTAGGACTATGGAATCTGTCCTCTATATGGGGCTTGGGTGCGGTGCTTAAAGGGCTAAACGGCGGAAAAGCGCAGGGGCGTCAGCAGGGGCGCCGGGGGCGGGCCGTCATCGCCGCGGCCGATCATTTCGTCGTAGGGGGAGTGGTGGCGCAGCATGCCCTCTCGAAGACCCAGCGCGTAGAGGGCCCGTCCCGCCGCGTGGGCGCTGGGGAAGGACGCCGCCTGCCCGTCGCCGTCCCGCTTTTTCAAGGGCTCGTCGTTAATGAGCGCCAGGTAGATGACGCCATCGAGGGAGAGAATCTCTGCGTTTACCGTTTCCCCGCGGGCGACGGCCTTTCGGACCCATCGGTAGTCCATGAGCTGATCCTTGGCGGCGCAACGGGAGGAAGCGCAGCGATAGTCGAGGGGGCCCGCGTAGCGGTGGCATAATAGGGGTTGAGCGCTATGATGCAACGCCGACGCACCCCCAGACCAGCGAGGAACTATGGCACGCTTTGAGCACAGCGGCGAAGAAGATCGGGACCGCCCCCTGTACCGAATCCGGCATTCCCTGGCCCACGTCCTGGCCCAGGCCGTGCTGGAGCTCCGTCCTGGTTCGACGCTGGGCTTTGGTCCGCCCATCGACGACGGCTTTTACTACGACTTCCTGCTGTCCGAGCCTCTGACGGATGCGGACTTCCCGGAAATCGAACGGCGCATGCGGAAGATCATCAAAAAGGGTCAGCGTTTCGATTGCGAAAACCTCCCCTACGACGCCGCCATGGCCCGCCTCGAGGAGATGGGGGAGCCCTACAAACGGGAATACGCGGAAACGCTATTTGAGCGCCACAACCTCTCCGAGCTGACCTTCTATCGCAATGGTCCCTTCCTGGATATGTGCGAAGGGCCCCACGTGGATACCACGAAGGCCATCCCTCGGGATGCCTTCAAGCTTCGCAGCCTCGCCGGCGCCTATTGGCGCGGTGATTCCCGCAACGTGATGATGACGCGCATCTACGCGTGGGCCTTTGAGACCAAGGAAGAGCTCGACGCCCACGTGAACGCTTACGAAGAAGCGCAGGCTCGGGACCACAAGAAGCTGGGTCGAGAGCTGGATATCTACCACATCGACCAAACCATCGGAAAAGGCCTGCCCCTCTGGCTGCCCAAGGGCACGGTGATCCGGGACGAGCTCGAGCGCTACGCCAAGGATCTCGAGTTTGCGTACGGTTATGAACGGGTCACCACGCCGCCCCTGGCGAAGGTGGACCTCTACTGGCAGTCCGGGCACTTGCCTTACTACCAGGACGCCATGTTTCCGGTAATGGAAGTCGAGGATCACGCAGAAGAGCACGGGGAGGGCGACGGGGAAGAGGGTGAGGGCACGCGGGTGAAGGAGCGCTACGTGCTTCGTCCCATGAACTGCCCCCATCACCACCGGGTGTTCTCAGCCCGCCCCCGGTCCTACCGAGACCTGCCCCTCCGCCTTGCGGAGTACGGTCAGGTGTATCGCTGGGAAGAGTCCGGCGCCGTGGGGGGGCTCGTGCGGGTGCGCGGCATGTGCATGAACGATGCGCACATCTACTGCACGGAAGCGCAGATCAAGGACGAATTCAAAGCCGTGCTCCAGATGTACCAGGAGGCCTACGCGGTGCTCGGGGTGACCGATTACCGGGTGCGCCTGTCCCGCTGGGATCCGGAGGACGAGAAGGGTAAGGAAAAGTACATCAACGATCCCGAAGCCTGGGCCCACGCTGAGCGGGTCCTCGCGGAGGTGCTAGACGAACTGGGCTGGGACTACTTCGATGGCCCGGGGGAAGCGGCTTTCTACGGTCCGAAGATCGACATCCAGTTCAAAACGGTGACGGGGCGGGAGGAAACGGTCTCCACGGTGCAGCTCGATTTTGCCCAGCCGGGACGCCTTGGCCTTCAGTACAAGGGTGCGGACGGTGAACTCCACACCCCCTGGGTCATTCATCGGGCGCCCTTCTCCACCCACGAGCGCATGGTGGCCTTCCTCCTCGAGCATTACGGTGGCGCCTTCCCAGCTTGGCTGGCGCCGGTGCAGGTGCAGGTCATCACCGTGGCCGATCGCTTCAACGACTATGGCCAGGCCCTGGTACGCCGACTTCGGGGCCATCGGGTGCGGGCTGAAATGGCCGCCGAAGGGGAAACGGTGGGGCGGAAGATCCGCGAAGGCACCACGCAGAAGATCCCGAACCTGCTCATCATTGGGGAGCGGGAAGTGGAGGAGGGGACCGTTACCCTCCGTCGCTATGGCGTGGATCAACAGCTAACGCTGAGCCAGGACGCTTTCGTTGCGGCCCTCTTGAAGACCGTTGAAGCGCGGGCCCCGGCCTTCCTCCTCGACGGCATCGAGGCGGCCAGCTAACCATGGGCCTCGGCGAGCCACTCCGCACCGGCGGGGGGGAGTGGCTCCGCCCCGCCGAGCCGAGCCAGGGGGCGGCGCTCTTCGAGGCCGTCGATGCCTCTCGGAATGCCCTTGCGCCCTGGCTACCCTGGTGCACGGCCCGCTACACCCAAGCCAGCGCCGAGGCCTTTCTCGCCGAAGCCACCCTCGAGCACCGCACCCTCATCTTTCCCGACCACGATTCCACGGCGGTGCTGGGCGCCGTAAGCCTTATGCCCGTGGATCGCTTTGATGGGGTGTGGAAGCTGGGCTACTGGGTCCGCGCCGACGCCCAGCGCCGTGGAGTCGCTCGCCGAGCCGCCGCCACGCTGTGCCGGGCGGCCTTCGCCTCCGGCACGGTGCAGCGCGTATCGATTTTGATTGCGGTGGGGAACGTCCCAAGCCGGCGCGTGGCCGAAGCGCTGGGGGCGGAGCTGGAAGGGGTGCTCAAAAGTCGACTTTTGCTGCCCAGCGGCCGCCACGATGCGGCCCTCTATGGGCTGGTGCCGGAAGCCCTCGCGGAGGACCTCCGGCCCTAGGCTGGCCTACAAAATACGAGACTTCCCGTGCCCTTCCCAGTAGCGATCCCGGAGCAAGCGCTTATACAGCTTGCCCGTGGGATGGCGGGGCAGCTCCGCTTCAAAATCCACGGACCGGGGGCACTTTAGGTGTGCCAGATTTGCTCGGCAGAAGGCGATGAGCTCTTCCGCTAGTTCGGGCCCCGCGAGGTCCATGGAGAGGGGCTGGACCACGGCCTTCACCTCTTCCCCGAACTCTTCGTTAGGCACCCCAAATACCGCAACGTCGGCCACCTTCTCGTGGGTTACGAGAAGATTCTCCACCTCCTGGGGATAGATGTTCACGCCCCCGGAAATGATCATGAAGGTCTTCCGGTCCGTTAGGAACAGGAAGCCATCGTCGTCCAGGTAGCCCATGTCCCCCAGGGTGGTCCAGCCGCGCTGGGAGGGGTGCTGGGAGTCGGCAGTTTTATCCGGGTCGTTGTGGTACTCGAAGGTGCCACCGTCACTGAAGTAGATGGTGCCGGTCTCCCCCGGGGGCAGTTCGCGTCCGTCGTCATCGCAAATGTGCACCGCACCAAGGAGGGGCCGGCCCACGGTCCCGGGATGGGCCAGCCATTCCTGGGGACCGGCGGCGCAGAAGCCATTGCCTTCCGTGCCCGCGTAGTACTCGTGAATCACCGGGCCCCACCAGTCCATCATGGCCTGCTTCACGGGGACGGGGCAGGGCGCCGCGGCGTGGATGGCGACCCTTAGGCTTGAAACGTCGTAGCGGAGCCGGTCCGCTTCGGGCAGCTTGAGCATGCGTACGAACATGGTGGGCACGAACTGGCCGTGGGTCAGCTGGTGCTTCTCGATGAGGGCGAGGGCCTCCTCCGGGTCGAAGCGCTCCATGATCACCGAGGTGCCCCCGTGGCGCATGACCGCCATGTTGTAGCGCAGGGGCGCCGAGTGATAGAGCGGCGCCGGAGACAGGTAGCGGACGTTTTCATCCATCTGATAGAGGGCCTGGGTGAGGCCCAGAAGGCCGCCAGCACCGCCGAGGGGCTCGCCGCTGAGGGGCACCTTGATGCCCTTGGGTCGTCCCGTGGTGCCGGAGGAGTAGAGCATGTCCGCTCCTTCCGTTTCGTCGGCAATGGGTGTGGCGGGCTGGGGTGCCACGGCCTCTTCCCAGCTTTCAAAGCCTTCGACGGTGCCGTTTAGCATGAAGCGATGGACGTTCAAGCGCCCCGCAAGGCGGGCGGCGAGGTCGCGCTGACCATAGGTGGTGATGAACACCTTCGCTTCGCAATCCTCAACGATGTAGGCCACTTCCTCTTCCTGGAGCCGATAGCTGATGGCCGTGTAGTAAAGCCCAGCCCGCTGCGCCGCCCAGCACAGGGCGAAGAAGGCGGGGTGATTCTCCATCATGATGGCAATGTGGTCCCCCACTGCCAGCCCGAGGCTGCGGAACAGCTGAGCCCCCTGATTTGAGCGAGCTTCGAGGTCTCCGTAGGTGACCGTCTCCCCCGACGCGGCAAAAATGTAAGCGGGCTTTTCGGGATTCTTAGCGGCGTGTATTCCAGGGTGCATGGTGCGTCATTCTCCAACGGGCCACGGTGCGCTAGGGGGCGCTGACCGCGGCGGTTTGGCGTAGGGATAGGTAATCGACCAAGATTTCCGCGCCTTCGGCCAGCAGCGCGTCCCGGTCCTCTTCGTCATTCTCTTCCTCTTCGGGGAGGGCGACGTCGCTGGCGGCGTCACTCTCAAGATCTTCCACGAGGGCGCTGGCGGCCTTAATGGTGGCGTCCTCCGTGCTGTCCTCCTCCGAACCCTCCAAGGCTCCATCCTCGTCCTTCTCCAGGGCCTCGAGGCTGGCCACCACGGGAAGGCCCTTCGCTTCCCGCCGCCTGTTTTCTATGGCCAGGCGCAGGGTCTCATCTTCCTCGCGCTCGAGGCGCCGCTGCGCCTCGTTGAGGGATAGGCGATTGCGGGCGCTCCGGGCCCGGGCCCGTTCCACCATCGCTTCCAGGTAGGCGAAGTCCGGGTCCGTTTCCACGCGGGTTTCGTGCCGGTCCTCGAGAAGGGCTAGCAGCGGGGCAAGGTTCGGGCCCCGGCGATAGCGGGTGGGGCGGATCACATCCCAGGGCAGGGCGTCATCAAGGGTGCTTTCGCCAATCTCATCCCGGTCGTACACCTCGGGGTACTCGATGTCCGGGATCACCCCCTGGTGCTGGGTGCTTTGCCCCGATACCCGATAGAACTTGGCTTGGGTCATCTTGAGCTGGCCCCGGTTTAGGGGAATGAGGGTTTGCACCGTGCCCTTTCCAAAGGTTTGCCCCCCCAGAACTAGCCCCCGTTGGTAATCCTGAATAGCGCCGGCAAAGATTTCCGAAGCGGAGGCCGACAGGCGATTGACGAGCACGGCGAGGGGACCTTCCCAGGCCACCTGCCCATCTTCGTCGTTAAAGAGATCCACTCGGCCGCTGGCGCTGCGAATTTGCACCGTGGGCCCGGCTTCGATGAATAGTCCCGTGAGAGCGTTGGCTTCCTGCAGGGAGCCGCCGCCATTGTTGCGAAGGTCGATGACGATGCCGTCCACCGGCTCGCAGGGCGCTTCATCTTCAGCATCCGACGCCTCCACGGCCTCGCAGCGCAGGCCTTCAATCAGGCGCTGCACGTCCCGGGTGGTGCTCTTGTATTCGGGGTCTCCCTGCTGAAGCGCTTTGAAGTCGATGTAGAAGGTGGGGATATCGATCACCCCGATGCGGTAGGTGTCCTGGCCCCGAGGGACTTCAAGAATCTCGCTCTGAGCCGACTGCTCTTCGAGCTTCACCGCCTCCCGCACCAGGCTCAGGACCCGAGGCGGAGCCCCGGCTTCGCTGTCCGGGGGGAGCACCTCAAGGCGAACCGTGGTGCCTGCGGGTCCACGGATGAGGTCCACGACGTCGTCGAGGCGCCAGCCCACCACGTCCACAAATTCCCCGTCCTCCCCCTGGGCTACGGCGCTGATGCGATCGGAAGGCTTAATCTGCTTGCTCTTCTCCGCCGGCCCCGCGGGGACGAGGCTGGCGATGGTGGTGTATTCATCTTCCACCCGCAGTACGGCGCCAATGCCCTCGAGGGACAGGCTCATCTGGATGTTGAAATTCTCCGAGGTGCGCGGAGAAAAGTATTGCGTGTGGGGGTCGTAGCTCGCCGCCAGGGCGTTCATAAAGAGCTGGAAGGCGTCTTCAGCGGTGGTCTGCTTTAAGCGATGAAGGCGATTTCGGTAGCGCTTCTCAAGGAGGGGGCCAATCTCTTCGTCCGCCTTATCCGCGAGCTTCAGGGAGAGCACGCTGGCCTTTAAGCGCCGGCGCCAGAGGTCCTCGCGCGCATCCGCACTGGCGAGGAAGGGCTCCTCGCTTCGGTCCATGGCGAGGTATTCCTCTTTGCTGAAATCGAGGGTCTCGATGCCGCCTTCTAGGAGGCGAAGCAGGGACTCGAGCTGGCTCTCCGCGGCCGTTTGGTAGCGGTTAAAGATCTCGAAGGCGGGGGTCAGATCCCCGCGCCGGAGCGCATCATCCAGGGTGTAGCGGTAGCGCTCGAACTGGGCGATGTCGCCCTCGAGAAAGTAGGCTCGCTGGGGGTC
>RGAU01000320.1 GCA_009919975.1 Gammaproteobacteria bacterium | reverse complement strand
CCGGCGCCAGCGCTGGCACCACCAGCCCCTGCGCCACCGGCACCGGCGGAGCCAGAGGCCTGGGCCGCGCCCGCCTCCGCGGCAGCGGCGAAGACCGGTGCCGGCGTGTAGCTAACCAGCATCGCGGCAGCGACTGCGGAAGCAAGAATGTTTCTCTTGAGATCCATCAGGATTCTCCGACTAAAAGTCTGAAATCGCTCTCCCTCGCGCATTAGACCACTCTTCCTTGGCAAGGTAAATTCCTTGCGGCGGAAAGTTTTAGTCAATTTACGGACGTTCGATCTAAAGGCCGAAGGGATGCGTGTAAGCCAGCGCGCACAAACTCGTGAAGCATGGCTAACTTTTGAGCCCTCCCGTTTCTCGTTCTTCGAGCCTATCTCGCAAAAAAACTGCTGAAAGATTGCTTTTTCGTGGGTTTGAGGCCTCGCTCAAGGGACCCACTAAAGAAGCATGCTCAAATATGACATATTTATTAAGTGCTTCATCTTTTTTCTCGTTCATCCCTCGTTAATATAGTTAACTTAATAGCCCAAATAATATTTAGTTCAGCTGAAGCTGATTTATTGCGACTTCCCGCAGCGCCCGCTTCAAAATCTTCCCCGAGGCCGTCCGCGGTAGGGGCGTCTTGGCAAAGGTGAAGTAGCGGGGGATCTCAAACTTCGCCAGGCGCGGGGCGAGGAAGTCCCGGAGCTCCGCCTCCGTCACCGGGGTCGTGCAGTAGAGGGTCGTGCCCACCTCTTCCCCGAGGCGCTCGTCAGGGACGCCATAAACGGAGGCTTCGGCCACGGCCGGGTGCTCCAGCAGGGCCGCTTCCACGGCGCCGCAGCCGATGTTCTCGCCGCCGCGAATCACCAGATCCTTGATGCGATCGACAATGTACAGATAGCCCTCGTCGTCCAGGTAAGCAACGTCCCCGGTTTTCAGCCAGCCGTCCACGAAGGTGTCGGCGTTAGCGTCGGGGCGGTTCCAGTAGCCGCGAATCAGGCTTGTGCCTCGGATTTGCAATTCCCCCCGTGCATTGGCGGGGAGGGGCGTTCCGGCCTCATCCACCACGCGCAAATCAAGCACGGCCGAGGCGCGCCCGGAGCTTTCCGGATGATCGAGATAGTCCTGGCCGGCAATGCCCGTGCCGATGGCGTTCGTTTCCGTCATGCCCCAGCCCGTATTGGGGAGGGCCTTGGCGAAGCTCTGGGCGATGCGCTTCACCTGGGCTAGACCACCAGGTCCCCGGTCATGGCGGCGGGGGCCACGACCGTGTTGATCTGCTCTTTCTCGATAAGCCGGGCCGCCTCGGCTACGTCCCACTTATACATGCTCACCAGGCGCCGCTGCGCCCGGTAGGAGGCCAGGTATACGGCCAGCGTGCCTGTGGCATGAAAGAGGGGTACGGCGAGGAGGGTGGCAGGCTGGCGCTCGGGCACGGGGATCTCCAGCCCCGCGCTCAGCGCTGCCGCCTGGCCATCGAGCTCCCAGGACAGCAGCGCATGGAGAATTGCCCGGTGGCAGGACACGGCGCCCTTGGGATGCCCCGTGGAGCCGCTGGTGTAGAGGATGGTGGCGTCGTCCTCGGGAGCGATGGCTGCCGGGGGCATGGGCGCTTCCTTTGGGATGCTCTCAAGAGCCTCCTCCAGGGGCGTGGCCCAGGCGGGATGCTCAGCGCGGG
>RGAU01000319.1 GCA_009919975.1 Gammaproteobacteria bacterium | reverse complement strand
CGCCCTTTAGAATGATGTGATATTCGTTTGGCCCCAGATCCAGGTTATCCCGGATGCGCACGGGGTGGATGAGGAAGCCCAGCTCCGCGGACAGCTTTTTCCGCACGCCCCGGACCCGAGTCATAAGCTGCCCCCCAGCATCGCTGTCGACGAGGGGAACGAGGCCATAGCCGACCTCGAGACCAATCAAATCCACCGTATCCAGATCGTCCCAGTCCAGTTCCTTGCTACTGGGAAGGGTCTGCCGTTCCTGCTCCGCCTCCGTGGCCTCAAGGGCCACATTTTGCGCCTTGCGTTGGAGGGAGAAGGCCAGGGCGGCAGCGCCGCCGGCGAGCATCAAAAATACGAAATGGGGCATGCCCGGGACCATGCCCAGAATGGTCAGAATGGCCGCGCCCACATAGAGCGCCGTGGGGTTGGCCAGCTGCACCGCGGCCTGCTCGCTCATGCTCTGGGAGGTGGTGACGCGGGTCACCACGATGGCCGTGGCCAGGGAAAGGAGGAGGGAAGGAATCTGGGCTACGAGGCCATCACCGATGGTGAGGAGCACGTAGATGCGTCCGGCGTCGGCAAAGCTCAGGTCGTGCTGAAACATACCGATGGCGAGGCCGCCGATGATGTTGATGATCAGGATCAGGAGCCCCGCAATCGCATCCCCACGCACGAACTTGGAGGCACCGTCCATGGAGCCAAAGAAGTCCGATTCCTGGGAAATTTCCTCTCGCCGGGCCTTCGCCGTTTCCTGATCGATGACGCCCGCGGACAGGTCGGCATCGATGGCCATCTGCTTACCGGGGAGGGCGTCGAGGGTGAAGCGCGCGATGACCTCGGAAACCCGGCCCGCGCCCTTCGTGACCACGATGAAGTTAATGATCATCAAGATGCCAAAGACGATGAAACCGACGACGTAGTTGCCGCTGATGACAAACTCGCCGAAGGCCGCGATCACCTTGCCCGCGGCGTCCGTGCCCTCATGGCCGTTCACCAGCACGACCCGGGTGGAGGCGACGTTCAGACCGAGGCGCAGCATGGTCGCAAGCAGCAGGGTGGCCGGGAAGGCAGAGAATTCCAGGGGCTTAAAGGTGTTGATGGCGACCACCAGGATGACCAGGCCCAAAATGATGTTGAAGGTGAAGAGCAGATCGAGCAGGAAGGGCGGGAAGGGAAGAATCAACATGCTCAGGATCAAAAGCACCAGGGCATCGGCCCTGGGGCGTGCCGTTATCGGCGATGGGCTTGCTGTCTGCGAAGCCGCTAATGGTCATGGAGGCCGGATTCGCCGGGAACTCGTCCAGGAGGAAGTCCGCCACGGCGGCCGCGCGCGCCGCGGAGAGATCCCAGTTCGAGTTGAAGCGATCGTTGAAGAGAATGGGGACGTTATCCGTATGCCCATTCACGCTAATCTTCCCGTCTCCCTGGGTGAGCGCCTGGCCCGTCCGGCGGAGTAACGGGAGGAAGGACGATTGGAGATCGGCGCTTCCCGAGGCGAAGGAGCCCTGGTCCGCGAGGCGAACGATGACCTTATCGCCGTCCCGTTCCACTTCGGCTAAGCCCTCTTCTATCTCCTCGGAAAGGTCGGCGCGCAGCCGCGC
Organism: Gammaproteobacteria bacterium; assembly: GCA_009919975.1. Taxonomy (GTDB): domain Bacteria; phylum Pseudomonadota; class Gammaproteobacteria; order Pseudomonadales; family Azotimanducaceae; genus Salivita. The sequence goes on along the minus strand of RGAU01000319.1, from coordinate 84 downwards.
ATAGAGATCGTCGGCGCTCTTGCCATCGCCGCCGGTGCCGGGCTGGCCTCCGGCGCTCTGTCCCTCGGCGGGGCCACCGCTGGC
>RGAU01000318.1 GCA_009919975.1 Gammaproteobacteria bacterium | reverse complement strand
AGGAGACCCTCGGCTGCCCCTGCGTACGGGAAGAACCGAAGCTAGGGCTCTATCAGTTTCGCGCGGGCACCGTACTGATCGACCTGGTGGTCCAGGGCACTCCGCTCGGCGGCGCGGGGCCCATCTATCGGCAAGATGGCAATCTCGATCATCTGTGCCTTCGCGTCGAACCCTTCGATGCGATAGCCCTGCAAGCTTGGCTCACGAAGCTCGGCCTACCCGCCGAAGCGCCCCGGCGGCGCTTTGGCGCGGAGGGCTTCGGACCCTCGATTTACAGCGCGGATCCGGAAGGGAACCGCCTCGAATTCAAAGGGCCTACCCATGCCTGAATCTGCGCTTGGGCTGCTCGAATCCCTGAGTTCCCTATTCACCCGGGCAGAGACCACCCTGGGACCCTTCACCGTTGAGGATGACCAAGCCTGGCCGTCGCCGTGCCTCCAGGGCCCGGCAGACCCTGGGCATCGCTACTGGCAGCCCGTGCGTCAGCAGCCTCGCCCCGAGGCGCCCCTCGCCGGCCTTGGGGCAGCGCTTGAGCTCGCCATCCCAGCCAGCCTTCAGGCCTTTTACGGGAGCTTCTTCAGCGACCCTATTACGCTGCCCAGCCCCTGGGGGCCCCTCAGCCTGACCCTGCCCTGGAGCGTCGAGGAGTGGCCCAGGCTCCTCGAGAACCAGCTGGGCCATTGCCTTCAGCAACAGCGCTTCAAGCTTGAGCCTGCGCCCTTCATCGCCGTGCTCGAGGGGGACGAGGACGGCATCATTTCTCTGCGCCTTCGCGACGGCGCAGTCGTCCTTGAATGGCCCGGCCAGCGGACGCGGGAAACGCTGACCCCGAGCCTCGACGCCTTCCTCAGGCAGCTCCTAGACGCGCTATAGGCTATCCTTGCGCCCCCGCTGCGCCGAGAACCCCATCATGAGCCCTGCTGATCTCCTTCCCCTTCATCTTGGATCCAAGGCCCAGGGCACGGTGCGCGTCCCCGGGTCCAAAAGCCTCTCCAACCGCCTGCTGCTTCTGGCGGCGGCGCCCTCGCGGCGCTGGGGGTCGAAACGGAGAGTCGAGAAGCGGGGCTCTGGGTACGCGGCGCCGGCGGGCGCCTAAGGGCGCCGAGCGCCGACCCCCTGCCCCTTCATTTGGGGAATGCGGGAACGGCCATGCGCCCCTTAACGGCGCTGCTCGCCCACGGGGAAGGGACCTTTATCCTGGACGGCGATCCGCGCATGCGCGAACGCCCCCTCGGACCGCTGGTGGATGCCCTCCGAAGCCTCGGTGCGGACATCACCTATCTCGGCATGGAGGGCTACCCGCCCCTCAAGATCGAAGGCCGCCCCCTCGCCGGTGGCGCCGTCCGCATCGATGGCACGCTCTCGAGCCAGTTCGTCACGGCCCTCATGATGCTGGCGCCTCAACTGCCGGGGGGCCTCACGATTCACCGGGAAGGGGAGCTGGTCTCGGACCCCTACCTCGAGATCACCCGCCGCTGCCTGGCCCATTTTGGTGCAGACAGCACTTGGCCCGAGCCCCGGGAGCTCTCCGTGCCTGAGGCGCCCCTGAAGGCTCCCGGGCTCTTGCCCGTGGAAGGGGATGCGTCCTCCGCCTCCTACTTCCTCGCCCTAGGCGCCCTTGCCGGGGGGCCCGTGCGCGTGACCGGCGTGGGCCGGGACAGCATGCAGGGGGATGTGGCCT
>RGAU01000317.1 GCA_009919975.1 Gammaproteobacteria bacterium | reverse complement strand
ATGACGCCTCCGTAGAGCGGGACGGCATCACGGTGCTCGTCGACCCCATGAGCTATCCCTACCTTGTCGGCGCAAATATCGATTACCGGGAAGACCTCTCCGGAGCACAGTTCGTTATCGATAACCCCAACGCCACCGCCACCTGCGGCTGCGGTAACTCCTTTGCGATCTAGCTAGGCCGGGAAGTAGGCCCCCAGCACCCGGGGTCCCCGGGCGCCGGTGACCGCCGGTACGTTCCCCGCGACGCCGCGGCAATGCGCTGCCGCCAGCCAGGCGAAGGCCAGGGCTTCTAGCTGATCTCCATCAAAACCCGCGGCCTCTATGGGCATCACCCGGGTTTTAGGCGTAAGCCGTTGCTCCAGCGCCGCCACCAGGCTCTGGTTATGACGGCCTCCGCCGGCTAACCAGAGCGTCTCGGGAGTTGGGTCCGCAAAGCGGCCCAAGGCGTCTGCGACGGACGCCGCGGTGAGTGCGCCGAGGGTGGCCTGGACGTCCGCCGGGGACCAGCGGTCGGGGCTAAAGCCTTCGAGCCAGGGCAAATTGAACGTTTCCCGCCCCGTGCTCTTTGGCGGCGCTCGCTGAAAGAAGGGGTCCGCAAGGAACGCCTCGAGGAGTTCGGGCTGAACCCTCCCGCTGGCGCCCCAGGTGCCGTTCCGATCCACGGGGGTGCCCCGATGCTTTTGATGCCACTGATCAAGAAGGGTGTTCCCTGGGCCCGTATCGAAGCCCGTGATTTCCGCGGCGTCGCCCGTCAGGAGGGTGAGGTTCGCCATCCCGCCGATATTGAGCACCGCCTGGGGATCGTTTTCCGGGGGCAGCAAAGCGCGGTGGAAGGCGGGCACGAGGGGTGCGCCCTGTCCCCCGGCCGCCACATCTCGGCGGCGGAAATCCGCCACCACGGCGATGCCCGTGCGCTCCGCGATGCGGTGAGGGTCGCCGATTTGTAGGGTGAAGGGGCGCGGAGCGTCGGGCCGATGGCGCACCGTTTGCCCGTGGCTGCCCAGCGCCCGCACGGCGCTCGGGTGCACGGCACAGGTTTCGAGGAGGGCGAGGCAGGCGTCGGCGATGGCGTCGGCGAGGGCTCCGTCGGCGTCCCCAAGGCGGTCGATCTCCCCGGGGCCCGGGCTACACAAGGCGAGGAGCGCCTCCCGAAGGGCCGGCTCAAAGGCGACGGCCGCGCTGGCTTCGATGCGGGGCCTCGGCCCCTGGAAATCGGCGAGGACGATGTCGAGCCCGTCAAGGCTCGTGCCGGTCATGACCCCCAGGTAGTACTCAGGGCGTTTCATGACGCTCGGGTTTCGTCCCATGGAGCGCGAGACGCTGTGCTGAGGGCAGGGCGGCAAGCCTCGCTAGGGCCAGGCGCGTGAAGTCTGCCTTCGCCTCCGGCGCGATGGGATCGGCCTTCGGCAGGGCAACGGTGCGGGGGTTTTGGTGGGCGCCCCCCACCAAGAACTCATAGTGGAGATGGGGGCCCGTGGCCCATCCCGTGGACCCTACGTAACCAATCACCTGCCCCTGCTTGACCCGCTGCCCTGCCTTAAGGCCCTTGGCGAAACGGGAGAGATGAAGATATTTGGTCTGGTAGCGCTCTCCGTGCTGCAGCACCACATAGTTTCCGGAGGGCGCGTTGCGGGTGGCCTTAACCACCTTGCCATCCCCAGCGGCAACCACGGGGGTGCCCGTGGG
>RGAU01000316.1 GCA_009919975.1 Gammaproteobacteria bacterium | reverse complement strand
CGGGGCTCTATGCGCGCTTCCTCTATCGCGCGGCCCGGGCGCCCTTCATTGTGGTCAGCCTCACCATCGCCATTCTCTTCGGCGCCTTCGAGCTCTATGGCAACTACGGCCGCGGCTTTGTCTTCTTCAACGACACGGATCCGGTCTTCGCCCGCGTCAGCGTCAACGCTCGGGGCAACCTGTCCGCAGAGGAGGTCAAGGATCTGGTCCTCGAGGTTGAGGATCGAATCATCTCCATCCCGGGAATCAAGAGCCTAAACACGAATACCAATCCCCCCGGGGGAAGCGGCTTCCGCGGCCGGGACGTGGCCTTCGATCGCGTGGGATCAATCTTCATCGAGATGCATGAGCAGAAGGATCGCACCCTGAGCGGCGAGGCCATTCTGGAAACGGTACGGGAACGCACGGAGAACATTCCGGGCATCATTGTAGAAATCCAGGAATTCGAGCAGGGTCCTCCGGTGGGTAAGCCGGTGCAGATCGAGTTCGCCTCGAAATCCTCCGATATTCTCGAGCCTGCCGTTCGCGATGTGCGCGCTTGGCTCGAGACCAACGTGGAAGGGCTTCGGGACATTTCCGACACCCGATCCCTCCCCGGGGTGGAGTGGACACTCGACGTGGACCGGGCCCAGGCGGCAGTCTACGGCGCCAACGTGACCCTGGTGGGCACGGTGGTGCAGATGGTCACCAACGGCATGAAGGTGGCGGAGTACCGCCCTGATGACGCAGAGGAAGAGGTCGACATTCGCATCCGCTTCCCCGAAGCCTACCGAGGGCTGGCTATGCTGGAGCAGCTCCGTCTGCCCACGCCCCAGGGGGCCGTGCCCCTGTCGAGCTTCGTCACCCGGACGCCTTCCCCTAACGTTGACACCATTCAACGCGTCGATGGCACCGCCGTGGAATACATTCGCGCCAACGTCGCCCCCGGGGTGCTCGCGGACGACAAGGTGAAGGAAATCAGCGCCTGGTTGGACACGCAGGACTTCGATCCGCGGCTCACGGTAACCTTCCGCGGTGCCAATGAAGAGCAGGCCGCGGCCATGGAGTTTGTACTCGTGGCGTTCCTCCTGTCCCTGCTCTTGATGTTTGTATTGCTAGTGACCCAATTCGATAGCTTCTACCAGTCGGGACTCATCCTCTTCGCCGTGGTCATGTCGACGGCGGGGGTGCTGCTGGGCCTGGTCATCACCGGCCAACCCTTCAGCGCCATCCTGACCGGGGTGGGCATCGTGGCGCTGGCAGGCATTGTCGTGAACAACAACATCGTGCTCATCGATACGTTCAATGGCCTACGCCGGGAACGGCCGGACCTCGACACCCTCGATCTGATCGTGCGCACCGGGGCTCAGCGCCTGCGGCCCGTGTTTCTCACCACGGTGACCACGATCTTCGGCCTTCTGCCCATCGCAAGCCATATCAGCGTCGATATCATCGCCCGCGAGGTCGTGCTCGGGGGGCGGACGGCATCTTTCTGGGTGCCCCTAGCCCAGTCCATCGTCTCCGGCCTCACCTTCGCGACGCTTCTAACGCTCATCGCCACGCCGGCCATGCTGGCGCTGCCGGAGCGGGCTCGGGAGCTGGTTCGTCCCCTTCGTCGCCGGCTACGCCGGGCGCCTAAGGAAGAAGGCCTCCGTAAAGCGGCCTCCTAGCCAAGCGGCCGGCCACAAAAAAAGGCGCATCAATTGATGCGC
>RGAU01000315.1 GCA_009919975.1 Gammaproteobacteria bacterium | reverse complement strand
GGACCGCGCCCCCGGCACCCGGACCTCTCCGGCGAGCATGACGTTAATCGCCCGGAGCCGCCCCATGGACACCAGCGCTTCCACCCCAATGCGCTCCGCTGCGATCCGTTTTTGTACCAACGCGGCGGCCGCTTCGAAGGTCATGCCCGCTAGGGCCAGCTTCCCCATTTGGGGGAGGGCGATCTCCCCTAGGCGGTCGATGACCAGGGAGAGCTCAGCATTGTCCTGCCCAAGCATGAGCAGGCGCAGCTCATCCCCTGGACCCAGCCGGTAGTCCTGAGGCACGGGAACATTATCCACCGGGGCAAAGGTGCTGACTTCTGCCGAGAAAAACCCGAGCCCAAAGCGGGTCTCGGGGTCCAAGGGCTCGATGGCCGGGGCCGCCTTCGCTTCTGCCCGCGCCTCAGCCTCTGAGGGAGTGGTCTCTTGCTGTCCGGGCGCGGCGGGCTGGTCAGAGGCCGCGGGCGCCGGGGCCTGGTCAGAGGCAATGGGCGCGGGCGCTTGCCCTGGGGCAGGCCCTGCGGCCTCTGCGCCAGCCAGGGCGCCTAGATCAATGCCGTATTGCCGGGCCAGGGCCTGAGCCTGCGCCGGGGGCATGCTTTTCACCTGGGCAATGACCCCTGGCGGGATGTCCGAAAGGGAGGCCCCCAGGGCCGATCCGGCCACAACGGATAGGCTTAGCAGCAGGGAAAAAGATCGAGCCAATCTGACCATAGCTTTCAGCATTCCTTCCATCAGCGCTCAAGCACCAGCGCGGGATACGACGGGTGAATAGTAAAGGAAAGGCGGAGGATATTCCCGGCCTCATCCAGGGTGATTTCGCTATCGGGCAGACCCTCGCAGCGCTGCACCCAGCGCATCGGTTCCCGGGCCCAGGGGGCGCAGGGGGTAGCCAGAATTTGCCTTGATCCTGCGCTCATGCGAAGCACGCTATCCTCGCCCAGCGCTCGCGTGAGCACCTCCCGGCCAAGCAGTCCCGCCACCCGGGTGATCTGCCAGCCGTCAAAGGTTACTTCCACGCCGCTTCGATGAGTGAAGACGAACTGGCCGGAAACGGCGACGGGCAACACGGGCTGAGCCTCCCCAGCCCAATAAAGGGTCCAGGTAAGGGGTTCAAAATCCACGGCTGGTTCCTTCGGAAATAGCGCGCGCACCGTCTCAAACTGGGGGGCGGAGAAGGTGGTATAGGCGCAGCCGCTGAGCGTCATGAGGCTGCCTAGGGTGGCGATCGCGAGCAGCCTAATCATTGGGGCACCATCCGCGCGCGGGTGGCCGTGAGCGCATCGGCGCGGTGGCCCCGCCCCTCCCACCACAGCGTATCCCCAATGCCCTCAAGGCGCGCGCCCCCATCGCGCTGAATGGTGCGAATGATGGTTTGGTAGGCGCCTCTCGTATTGCCCGGCAATAAGCTGTTGAAGGGTACGCGGAAGAAGAGCCCCTTATCGAAGCTCCCCTCCCCAAATTCTTCAAAGGGCACGTCGGTTAGCGTAAAGAAGCCCCCGACCATCCAGCCGTTCTCGAAGGTGCGGCGCACCTCGAAGGTGGCGCCCACGTCCTTAGCGAGATAGCGCCCCAGGTGCACCGCCGCGTCGTAATTGGAGAAGGGCGAGGCCCAATAGATGGACCCATGCCCCGTCAGCACCTTGTAGTCCTGCACGGAAAAGCGCTTATCGAAATCGCGCTGCCAGACGTAGTTCAGGTTCAGCCCAAAGGCCAGGCGGCTGGGGAAGGGCCGATAGA
>RGAU01000314.1 GCA_009919975.1 Gammaproteobacteria bacterium | reverse complement strand
AGCATGAAGGTGCCGAGGGTCACGTGGAAGCCGTGGAAACCCGTCAAGATAAAGAAGGTCGAACCGTAGATGCCGGACTCGAGGGTTAGCCCCAGCGCCTCATAGGCATGGACGTATTCCTCTACCTGGAGGAATAGGAAGATGATCCCAAGCAGCACCGTAAAGGCCAGCCAACCGGTCAGCATGGCGCGCTTGCCAGCCTTCAGACCCGTATGGGCCCAGTGAATGGTGAAGGAGGAAAACAGCAGGATGGCCGTGTTCCAGAACGGCAGGTAGCTGAGCCAGCTGGAGCCCAGGGCCGGCGCGGCCATGGTTTCCGCAGGGCCCGGGCGATATTCGCTGGGATTGGTACCGGAGGCCCAGTCGGGGCTGAAGGACGGCCAGAGGTACTGCCCCGCCATGCCCTTGTCTCCTTCACCGCCGAGCCAAGGCACGGCGAAGTTGCGCACGTAGTAGAGGGCGCCGAAGAAGGCGGCGAAGAACATGACCTCGGAGAAGATGAACCAGCCCATGCCCCACACGTAGGAGCGCTTGAGCTGAGCGCTGGCGAGACCGGCGTGGTTCTCCTTGATAACCGTCGAGAACCAGACATAGAGCACGACGCCGATAATGCCGAAGCCCGCCCAGGTGAGGAGGCTGCTGGCATCGCCGCCATCGGCGCTGGCATTCAGGGAAGACCCGAAGCCATACATAAACATGATGAGGCCCAGAGCAAGCCAGACAGGCAGCTTGCTGTCATGGGGCACATAGTAGGTCTCTTGGCCCGCGTGATGGTCGGTCATGCCGTGTTCTCTCTCCGTTTAAGCTGACGTGGGGGCCTTAGCCGCCCGCCGCCCCAGTGTCACCAGCTGCGGAAGCAACCGGTGCGCGCTTCGTGGCCAGGGCCTTTTCGAGGGCATAGCGCCCCGAGGCCTGGTCCGTGATATCAAACATCGTGTAAGACAGGGAAATGGTGACCACGCCCTCGGGCAAATCCCGATCGACAATAAACCGCATGGGCATTTCAACCTTTTCCCCGGGCATCAGCACCTGCTGATCAAAGCAAAAGCATTCCGTCTTGTGGAAATAGGACGCGGCACGCCCCGGGGCGATGGACGGAATGGTCTGCGCCACCATGGGACGATCGGTGGGATTCTCCGCGTAGAACATGGCAACGTTCACGCCACCGGGATTCACCGTCATACCGCCCTGCTTAGCGCCGAAGTGCCAGGGCATGGCCGCATTGGTGTTGGTGACGAAACGAACTTGCACGTCCCGGGATAGATCGGGCTTCAGCGCCGCCGGCGCCGCTTCGTAGCGGCCTCCGGTTTTGCCATTGAGGCCCGTCACTTCACAGATCACGTCGTAGAGCGGGACCAGCGCAAAGGCGAAGCCAAACATGCCCACACCCCCAAGGACGAGGCGAAGAACGGTGCCTTTGGTTTGTCCTGCGCTTTCGGCCATGACGTCGTCCTAGGCCCCGGCGGCGCACCGCCGGGGCGCGGGGTCCTTAGGAAACTTTCGGGGGCTCGGCAAAGGTGTGGTACGGCGCCGGCGAGGGCACGGTCCACTCAAGCCCTTCAGAGCCTTCCCACACTTCCGTGGTGGCCTTCTTACCCGCCCGGGTGGCCTGCACCAGGATCCAGAGGAACAGGAGCTGGGAAAGGCCGAAGACGAAGGCGCCCACGGTGGACCAGGCATTGAAGTCCGCGAACTGCAGCGCGTAGTCCGGAATCCGCCGCGGCATGCCCGCAAGGCCGG
>RGAU01000313.1 GCA_009919975.1 Gammaproteobacteria bacterium | reverse complement strand
GCCCGGGCGAGCACATAGCCCGTGGGTTCGCCGTCTGCATCGCGCTCAAAGCGACCGCCTTCGGGGTCTGGGGTGTCCTTGGTAATGCCGGCCATTTCCAGCGCTCTGCCGTTCACGAGGGCCGAAACGCCGTCGGCTCGGGGCATGAAAAGGGGCTTGGTGGGGGTGAAACCGTCGACGTCGTCCTTCGTCAGGAAGCGCTGTTCGTCGGTCCATTCCCGCTCGATCCAGCCCCGGCCCAGCACCCAGCTTTCCTCCGGCACCGTTTGCGCCCAGGCCCGAATTGCGCCGACCGTCTCTTCAAGGGTGGGGATGCCGAAGAGGCTTAGGGTTTTCGTCCGCCGGCCCACCCCTTCTAGATGCTGGTGCGAATCGGTAAAGCCCGGGTAGATCACCGCACCTCCGAGATCGATGACCTCCGTGCCCGTGCAGAGCGTGGCCTCGGCTTCTCTGGAGGTGCCTACGAACACGATGCGGTCGCCCTTCACGGCGACGCGCTCGGCCGTCCACTGCGCTTCGTTTGCCGTATAGATTCGCTGGCCTTGAAGGACGTAGTCAGCGGCAAGGCACGACGTTGCGGCGCCGGCGGGTTGGGTGGCAAAGAGGGCCAGAGCCCCAAGGAAAGCGGCAGGGAAACGCGGCATGGACCAGGCCTCAGTGCGCACGGCTGCGCAGTAGGTGCGCGGCGCCATGGGGTTGGTTGATGGAGGGGGCTTCGCCGAAGATGCGCTCCTTAGAGCTGCCGAACAGCTCGCGGTTGGCCCCGAGCGGCGCGAGGGCCTCGGCGCGTTTTTGCGCACCAGCGAGGAGGTCCTCCAGAGGGAGGGCTTCGGCTACAAAGCCCGCGGCCACGGCCTCCGGCGCGGACCAGCGCCGAGCGAGCTGCACCGTATCGAAGAAGGCGCTGCCGGACAGCTTGTGGCGGAACAGAGCGAGTTCCTCGTCGGGAATGCGCATGCCGATCGCGAGCTCATTGGCGCAGCAGAAGCCCCGATCGGCCCGCATCAACCGCACGTCGGTGCAGAGGGCGAGCATGAAGCCGGCCCCAAAGGCGTGGCCATTGATGGCGCTGATGGTGGGTACGGGGAAGGTGATGATGCGCCCCATGAGCTGCATAAACTCCACCGTGAAGGCGCCTTGATCGCCCCCTTCTGGTGATAACCACGGCGGCGGGGCCCTCCGAGGCCTCCACCGTGTCTAGGGCAGCGGCGAAGGCGCGAACGAAGTTCGTGTTCCAGCGGTTCTCCCCGGCGGTCATGGTGAGGGTGTAGACGGCGCCGTCTTTTTGCAGATCGATCATGGGGCTCCCCCGAGCGGTGGCTTAGCGAAAGCCCAGTCTCCCTAGAGCCCGGCCTCCCTGGCAAGGGTTTCCACCAGAGCCGCGGCGGTGAGCGCTCGGAGCTTTCCGACCCCCGTACCGGCCCAGCAGGCGCTGAAGGCCTCTGGGGCATCGGGCGCCGGTAAGGCGGCTAAGCGCTTTGTCAGGTCGTAGGTGATGGGGTAGGGGGGTGGGGGTGGCGCCGCGAGTTGTTCTGCTCGCGCGGTGATCTCGTTTCGAAGGCCCCGGGCGGGGCGGCCCGAGAGGGCGGCCGTAAGCACCGTGCCGGCCTCGAGATCCGCCGGAATGGCGCCAGCCTGAAGCGCCGCGAGGTGCGCGCTTAGGCGAGCGCGGTAGGCCGGGGCCGTGCCGGCTTCGGGGCAAAGTAGGAAGGCCGTGCCGAGCTGCACCGCATCGGCGCCGTCATTG
>RGAU01000312.1 GCA_009919975.1 Gammaproteobacteria bacterium | reverse complement strand
GCCTTTGGCTGGCTATGGGCCCCAAAGTATGAGCCCCGCATTTGGGAACAAATCTTGGCGCTAACCACGCCCATCGACGGCATCCTTACTCGCGAAGGTTTTCAGGATCGGGAACCCATGATCAAGGCGCTGTGGTCCCTCTACTACACGGGCTTCCGCCATGCGGTCATGCATCGGGCCCCGGGGGAGGCGTGCCTCGCAGAGATTCGACCGGCCCTTCAATTGATCCTCCGGCGCTAAGGCCCTGAACATCCTGCTCCAACGGTCCCAGGGGGACTGGCCCTTCCCTGCTCAGCGCAGCCCCTTCTACTACGGCTGGGTGATCGCCGCCGTTTCGACCCTCGGGTTCATCATGAGCATCCCCGGGCAAACCATGGGCATGGCGGTCTTCGCCGATGCCTTCATGGAGGCCTTCGGACTAAGCCGAACCGAACTCTCCACGGCCTACCTGCTCGGCACCACGGGCAGCGCCCTTTTCCTGACCCACGCTGGACGGCTCTTCGACCGCTGGGGGGCTCGGGCCCTCACCGTGCTTGCGGCGCTGCTCCTGGGGACCGCCCTCCTAGCCATCAGCACCTTCGATCACCTGATTGCCGCACTCACGAAGGCGACGGGGCTGCCCCCCCTGCCGGTGGCTTTCGTCCTCATGCTTCTCGGCTTCTTCGCCATTCGTTTTAGCGGCCAGGGCGTGCTCACGAGCGCCTCGCGCAACGTGCTTCTGCTGTGGTTCCAACGGCGCCGAGGCCTCATCAGCGGCGTGCGCGGCGTCTTTGTGAGCTTCGCCTTCGCCTCCGCGCCCGCGGCGCTGGCGCTGCTCACGGGCGCCGTAGGCTGGCGCGGCGCCCTCTGGGTGCTGGCGGCCCTCGTGGGGGGAGCCTTTGCACTCCTCGCGGCGGTCACGCTCCGGGATCGGCCCGAGGCCTGCGGCCTTGCCGTGGATGGGGGTCCCGCTGCGCCGGTGGCCCCCGAGACAGAAACGCCCGCTGCTCCGGCGAGTACCTCCGGCGACGGAGCCGGAAGCGCCCTCGGCGCCGTGCGACGCAGTCCCCTTTTTTCGGTCTACGCCAGCGCATTGGCCCTCCACGCCTTCTTCGGCACGGCGGTCACCTTTCATGTCGCCGCCCTCTTCGAGGAAGCAGGACGCACCCGGGCCGAGGCCTTCGCCTACTTCCTACCCCAGGCCGGAATCAGCGTGGTGGTGAATCTCTTGGCAAGCGCCTGGGCCGACCGCTCAGCCTTAAAACCCTTTCTCCTTCTCATGCTCGGAGCCTTTTTCCTCGGCGCCCTGGGCGTGCTGGGGCTCACGAGCCCCCTCGGCTACAGCGCCCTGCTCCTGGGCTTCGGCGTGGGCGGAGGCCTTTGGAGCGTGCTCTCAAACCTCGCCTTCGTCCGTCTCTTCGGCACCGCCGCCCTGGGTGAGATCAGCGGCCTGAACACGGCCCTCAGCGTCTTTGCCAGCGCGCTGGGACCCCTGGCCTTCGCCCTCGCCCAGGACACCTTCGGAACCCTAAGCAGCGCCGCCTACGGCTGCGCCGCCTTAAGCGCGGCCCTTTGGCTTTGGGCCCTTCGCCTACCCCAACCCGAAGATCGACCGGACCGCTAAGCCCCGCGCCAAAGGAGGCCGCCCAAAGCCCCGGTGGCCATGGCATAGTCCGAGGCTAGGGAAATGGAAAGGCTAGGGAGCCCACCATGACGAACGCCGCGGAAATTGATCCCCATCACCTCGACTTCGACCCAGACGCGCTGCGGGCGAAATACCG
>RGAU01000311.1 GCA_009919975.1 Gammaproteobacteria bacterium | reverse complement strand
GTTTCCGTCATGCCCCAGCCCTGCACCATTTCCACCCCAAGGGTTTCCCAGAACCACTTAATGAGGGACGCCGGCGGCGCCGAGCCCCCACAGGTGACCCGGCCCAGCTTGGAGAAATCAAAGCCCGCGGGGTTCGCCTCATAGGCGGCCTTCAGGCCCTGCCAGATGGTGGGCACGCCGGCGGAAATGGTGACCCCCTCGTCGCTCATGAGCTTGGCCAGGCGCGCCGGATCCATGAAGCGGTGCGGGTACACCTGCTTCATGCCGAGCATGTTCGCCACCCAGGGCAGGCCCCAGGAGTTGGCGTGGAACATGGGCACGATGCCGCAGAGCGTATCCACGGCGGAGAGGCCCATAACGTCGGTCATGGCGATGGTGAGGGTGTGCAGATAGTTCGAGCGGTGCGTGTACATCACGCCCTTGGGCTTGCCCGTGGTGCCGCTGGTATAGCAGAGGCCCATGGGGGAGTTTTCGTCGATTTGGGGCCAGGCGTAGCAGGCGGGCTTGCCGGCAATGAAGTCCTCGTAGTCGATAGCGTTGGGCAGGCTCGTGCTCCAGCCCTCAAGGCCCGGTTCCGTCGCCACCACAAAGGTTTTCACCGTGGGCATCTTGCCGATCAGGCCTTCGAGCTTCGGCAAAAGGTCCGCATCGACGATGATCACCTGGTCTTCCGCGTGGTTGATGATGTATTCGAGGTCCACGTCGGAGAGGCGAATGTTCAGGGTGTGCAGCACGGCGCCCATGCAGGAGATGGCGTGGTAGGCCTCGAGGTGCCGAGCGCCGTTCCACATAAAGGTGCCGACCCGATCCCCCACCTTCACCCCGGCGTCTGCAAGGGCGTGAGCCAGCTGGTGGGCCCGATCCCGGGTTTCCGCCATGCTTTGGCGGCGCACGCCGTCGGCGGTGGCGGTTACCACTTCCACGTCCGGCTGGACCTGGGCGCCTCGGTCCATGATGTTGGACATGAGCAGGGGCGTTTGCTGCATGGTCATGGCGTCTCTCCGTTTAGGTGATGAATGGGCTCGCCCTACGCTTCCGGGCGCAGCTTAAGCAAAAAGGTCATATCCCCTTCGAGCACGAGTTCCGCCCGTTGGTTCCGCAGTTCCGTGGCCAGGGTGATGCGGCCCGCGGCGCGCTCCGCTTCCAAAGCCGAAACCTTCAGCTCCGGGTAGAGCGTATCGCCGCGAAAGACGGGCTTCACGAAGCGGGACGACTGGCCCACGAAGGTCACGAGGGTGTCTTCAATCAGATAGGAGAAGTCCGACGCCCCAGGCGTGGTGTAGAGCAGCATCTGCAGGGGATGGACGAGGATGCTGGGGAAGCCCCGCTCCTTGGCGAACTCCATATCGTAATGAAGGGGGTGATTATCGCCGCTGGCGGCCCGGAAGGCCGCCACTTCCGCGTCACCAATGGTGCGCGAGGGGATGTAAAAGGTTTCCCCCAGGGTAAAATCCTCGAAGTAGCGGGACTGCGGAAACTTTCGCTTAAGCAAGGGGCTCCCCTTTTTTGGCCAGCCAGCGCTGGGTGCGCTTTGGCCCGATCATAGCGTGCTTTGCCGGCGCCCTAAACCGGCCACGCCCCAGGTTAAGGAAACACCATGACCGACCCTTCCCACGGGCCCCAGGCCCTTGATGCGGGCATCGCCGAACATCTAAGCCACGTGCCCCACGCCGCCGCCCTGGGCATGCGCCTGGAGGCCTACGAGGACGGCCGCGCCCTCGTGCGCGTGCCCTACGCCCCGCACCTGGTGGGGGATCCGGATACGGGGGTGATCCACGGCGGCGTGCTCAC